>JAJZUR010000002.1 GCA_021848375.1 Pseudomonadota bacterium
TTGCGCGATCAATAAGGCGCCAATTCAAACTTGAAGTGCAATCGCCAATTTAATAGTTAAATTCATAACAAAAACATAGGGCTATAGCGAAGCGAATCAAGTTCGAATACTATTCCTTTGGGCCTTAGAAACCAAAAGGAGAATCGTATGCCTGCTGGCTATCACCACCTGATCCGCGATCAAAGATCTCAAATTTATGCACTTAAGTCAAACGGCTTGGAACAACAAGACATCGCTCATCATCTTGGGGTGCATCCCTCTACGGTATCTCGAGAGCTTAGCCGTAACCAGGGAGGAAGAGGCTATCGTTTTCAGCAAGCAGATACCTTAGCAACAGAAAGGCGGCGAATTGCCAGTAGCAGGCCAAAACGCATGACTAAAGATGTGATAAAAATAATTGAAGAAAAAATCCAAGAGAAGTGGAGTCCAGAACAAATTTCAGGAAGGTTGAAACTTGAAACAGATATTTGCATTAGCCATGAGAGCATTTATCAGCATATTTGGGCAGACAAACAGCAAGGGGGTATACTTTATACTCATTTAAGACAGTCCGGCAAAAAATACAATAAGCGTTCTTCAGATAAAGCAGGTAGAGGTTGTATTCCAAATCGAGTTGATATTTCAAAACGCCCAAATATTGTTGAAGAAAAATCTCGTTTAGGTGATTGGGAAGGAGATACCATTATTGGAGCAAAGCATCAAGGCGCTATTTTAAGCTTGGTTGATCGTAAATCTAAATTCACGCTTCTTGGGAAGCTGCGGAATAAAACTGCGGATAGTGTCGTTAAGGCAACTACAGCTTGTTTTAATAAATTGGATGATCCGATAGTGCATACAATTACCTATGATAATGGAAAGGAGTTTTCAAATCATGAAAAGATCTCAGAATTACTAGGGGCATCTTGTTATTTTGCCACACCTTATCATTCTTGGGAACGTGGTTTGAATGAGCATACCAACGGTTTAGTAAGACAATACGTGCCGAAATCGACTGATTTATTAAAGGTCTCACCCAGAGCATTACAAATTATTGAAAATGCGCTTAATGATAGGCCCAGGAAAATATTGTCCTTTCTTACACCGAAGGAGGTTCGAAACTGCATGGCTAAACCTACCAGGATGATTCTTCGTTGCTAAAATTATTTTTCAAAAATTGTTAAAGATTTTTGCCTAGGCCAAGTGCGCGGAATGTGGAAAAGCTCGTGGATAAGCTGCGCGCAATGATTGACCACTGTTAGTGGAATAATAAACGCATTGCGCATCAGCTTATCCACGAGCTTCTCCACATGACTCAGAGAGCCGTGCACGGTCGATTTTTTGATAACATAATTCTATTGACACGTTAATTTTAGCCATTTAGTATATCCAATATGTCTAAAGGATTTTTTTAAATTTGATAATTGCACTTCACCCTTGAAAGGGCGATATTTTAATAAAAAATCAAAGCGTTGAAATTTTGGTGCGAAATGTCTGTGGTATTATAAATTCATAAATTTGTGACGCCCGATGTTATTTGATGTGATTTTATGAATAACCATTAGGAGAAACAGATGATTATCCAAAGCAAAGATATTTAAGGTTAGTAATATTGATTTAGAGAAAAAATAGCATATTGAATCGAAATTTTGTATTTCGGTTTAAAAAACCTTAATACTGAAATCATCTTCAACACTTAATGCTAAGTATGTCGGAGTATAACCAGGATAATGTTGTAACAAAGCTTGTGCCCGCGTTTCTAAAGCTTTTAGACTTATTTTGGCTTTATTTAATTTGGTTTCAGCAATTAAAATCTGTTTTTTCATATCATTGATACCAACGACATCTATTTCATTTTGATTATTTTTTTCCCAATAAGCACCAACTTGATTAAATTGCCCACTTTCCGCAAGAAACTTTTGAAAATATTTTTCCAACATCGGACCACAATAAGTCGCATAATCCCGTTTAATAATTTCTTTAACATACGCAAAATTTTCGATTTCAATGGCGGCTTGATTGTGGTAAATAAAGCGAAACCAAAAATTGAGAAAATTATCGGCTATTTTATATTTCTGATTTCGAGTGTTCGGTTTAGCATGTATGGGACGATGCCGCCTCACTATTCCATAATCCAATTCTAAACGGGCAAGATATCCACCCACATTTCTTTCTAATACAGACTCAATCTCATTGCGAGCTGTTTTCCCCTGCGCAATTAGCTCGAGAATAGCAAAATATGTTAGGTAATCTCGACCAAACTCTTCTATCAGAATTGTCTTTCCTTCATTTAAGAATAAGGAGTTTTTTTGTAAAATGATATTCAATATATCATCTAAATTCTTAGCCTTTTCCGTCAAAAAGATATCTAAATACTTGGGCATATTTCCAGTAAATACATAATACATAAATAAATTATTGGCACTAAATATGCCATTATCTCTTAAGATATTTGTCGTGGTTTCAAATGAAAATGCTTTAATTTCCAAAACGCGATTTGCCCTGCCAAAAAGGGGCTGCTTTTCTTCCTCAAAAATTTTATGCATTAATGAATAAACTGAACCAATAAAAACAACTTGAAGTTTGACTGCATATCTATTGAGATCCCACAATTTTTGCAAATCTGAATACACAGAGGGATTAATCTGAAAAAATTCTTGAAACTCATCAAAAATAACTGTGAACTTTTCCTTTTTGCCAATTTCTAGTAATAATGCAAACACTTCTTTAAAATAACGAATTTCACCAATAATAGGCATCACAAATTGTTTTTTTATTTCTTCCAAAAATTCCTCACACAATAAATGCTCTTCTTTACGGCTCACAAATAGATAAAGGAATCGTTTTTTTGCAACGTGATGTAAAGCCAGTACGGTTTTACCAACACGCCGCCGACCTGTTAAAATGGTCATAACGCCTTCTTGTTCAGCCTGCCGATCTAACTTCTCCAGCAATTTCAATTCTTCTATACGATTATAAAATTTCATATTGCGTAACTCTGGTTACAGTAACCATGGTTACGATAACTCAAAATTGGCAAAATTACAAGTAAATTCAGATGAATAAGGAAAATTTAAAACAATGTTCTGTATAAAAAATCAGTCTATCAAAACAAATAGTTAAACCCAAGGCTAAGGGCATTCATACTATAAGTACTTAAGAACTTAAAGCTGCTGTTTGGAACAATGCCTATCCCATTACCCAATCGAATATACCGATAGGCGGCATCTAAATACCAATGCGAAAAGATGGCGACTCTAAACCCAACCCCGAGATCCCATGCAGCCCGAATATTGCGCTGTGTATTGGAACCACCAATCGCTGGCGCTGGGAATAGAGTAGCTTGTACACTATTGGCCGATAGCCCGATGCCTGCCGTCACATAAGGTTTAAACCGGTTAAGACCCGAAAAGTCGTAATATAAGTTAGCTAGAATGGTGTTATTTTTAATTTGTGAGTTTAATTGAACGGATGGGACCCCAGATCCCAATAAAGCTGGGTTTGCCACGTAAGAAAGTGTTTTAACCGCAAGATACTCTAGTTCACCCCTAAGATTGGCTGACCAACTATAACCGATGCCAATTTCAAACCCTACTTGATTACCACTCGTTCTTTTTTTATTGATCACCCCATTAGAATAAACGCCAGAAGACTTATTTTTAAATTCATCTAAAGTTAAGGTGCTAAAATTTAACCTTAAACGCCCGTAATACCCAGGATACCCCTTCACCGGCAACATACTCGCTAACTGGGCTTGTTCTTCAGGGGTAATGGGACTACCACCGGTTATCGCACGATGAAAACTACCAGTTTGGGCATTGCCATATTGGGTCGGCGCATAATTATCATTCATCACATCAAATGCTGCTTGAACGGGCAACGCTAACACGCTAAAGAACAGACTAAAAAGTATTGAGGAACGAATGTTTTTCATCTTAACTCCCACTATTTTCCTTTTCCGACCAGCGATTGCTGCAATAATAGATTCACCCGATCCCGCATTTCTTTACCTGGTTTAAAGTGTAGAGAATATTTACCTTCTTTACGAACGTAAGCACCCGTTTTTGGATTTCTCGCCAGTCGCGCTGAACGGAACCTTCTTTGGAAACTGCCAAAACCTCTGATCTCAATGCGCTGCCCTTCAGAAAGCGCGCGCGCCATTTCATCAAAGATATATTTTACAGCAAGTTCAACCTCCCTATCCGAAAGTTGACCCTGCTTAACAGACACAATTTGAATAAGTTCTGATCGTGTCATATCTCATTCCTCTGCATATCCCTACTCTTTAATATTACAACAGGACTGAAGGTCTATCACAGTTATTTTTCCACTCAACACAGTTAGTTTGTAAACAAATTATATTTTTTAATTTTGTACTATATTACTTGGATAATATTTGTATTTTGTCTCAAACACCGATACTATTGATCTGTACTAGGAAGTACTCATTCATCAACACAGCGAGGGAACGCTATGCTTAAGAATTGGGATAAGTCCGTTGAGGACGTGGAAGATATTATTGTTTTAGAAGAAATAGAAGAAGAAATAGCCTTAGATGAACCGCAAGAAGAACCTGACATAGATCCCGAGATTGTTGCAATAGAGCCAGATTGGGACGCAGAAGACACAAAAGGGAACAAACAATCCCGCAAACAAGAATCTGACCCTACCCAGTTGTACCTCATTGAAATTGGCGCCTCGCCGCTGTTATCAGCGGAAGAGGAAGTGTATTACGCACGCCGTGCTCGCCAAGGACATGAGGATGCCCGTGACCACATGGTGAAATGCAATTTGCGACTGGTCGTTAAAATAGCTAGGCGCTATTTAAATCGCGGCTTAGCCTTATTAGATTTGATCGAAGAAGGGAATCTAGGTCTCATCCGAGCGGTTGAAAAATTTGATCCTGAGCGGGGATTTCGATTTTCAACCTACGCTACATGGTGGATAAGGCAGAATATTGAGCGGGCGATTATGAATCAAACCCGTACCATTCGATTGCCCATTCACATTATTAAGGAGTTAAACGTTTATTTGCGTAAAGCACGCGAAATTACCCAACAACTTGATCATGAGCCCACTTTTGAAGACATTGCCAAAGCGTTGGATAAATCTCCGGAAGATGTTAATCGGCTATTACGGCTGAATGAACGCACACTGTCCGTAGATACGCCCATGGGGGACGATACCGAAAAGCCCTTATTAGAGGCACTCGCGGATCAAAATTCGGAAGGACCAGCTGAAATTTTAGAAGATAAAAATATGAAGGGGCAACTTGAAGATTGTTTAAGCCTGCTAAATGATAAGCAACGATCGATATTGATGCGCCGCTTTGGTCTACGGGGTTTTGAAGAAGCAACCCTGGAGGAGGTCGGTATTGAGGTGGGTCTCACCCGAGAACGTGTCCGACAGATCCAAGTAGAAGCCTTAAAATTGTTGCGATCAATTATGGAAGATCGCGGCATATTAGCAGAAACTGTATTCTATTAAGTGGATATGGTTAAGTTGGTACAGTGCTTTGGATCATCCACTTTGCAACGCTAATTAAGATCGCAATTAGGATCAATACCAGCATGACGGCAACTAAGGCGTAGATCCACCACGGTTGTCCGTGCAGAAAATCCCGTTCTTGTACGCGGCTGCTTTGTACCCCCAAGAAGGCGCCCAATACGCTCAGCAATACTTGCCAGAGATTGGGCTTGCCCTGCATTTTAATCATGAATTCACCTACCCAGAATTGCCATTGTAGTTTACACTACAATAAAGATCTTGGAGGAGAAAGTGTCTATGTCAAATCAATTATTAGAGCAATTGGAAGTCAAAATAGATGACATCATCGAAACGGTTGAAATTTTACGTTTACAAGTAGAAGAGCTGGAAAGTAAAAATGAAGGCTTACAAGCTGAAAATATGTCACTCAAAAATCGACAAGCCCATTGGGAAAAAGGGTTAAGCTCTTTGTTGAACAAGCTAGATGATGTACAGCCAGAACGAGCAAATACTGAAATCGTTGAAGAAGTGCTGTACGAAGAAATGGCATAAAATTTTAGTTGAAAAACTTAGTTATAGTGCCTTTTTGAATCAGCCGCAGTAATTCCGCAAAAATGCGATCCGGTTCAATCTCCCTTAGGATGATCGGTAATTGTCTTAAGGGTACGTTGTCTTCTACTGCTTTTAACAAAGACCATTGCAACGCAGTCAAACGCTCTATTCGCAAATCATACTCTACGCGAAACAGGATAAGATAAACCTCCCCTTCGGATAAGTCTACTTCATCCACTTCCCTAAACTCAGGCTGATTGATTTCCCAAATATGATCGACTGGATAGGGAGAACGTAATAAAAAACTATTTTCAGCGCGCTGAAAAACAATGTTTTGTTATTCAGCGTCCAAGAGCGTAGATAAGTGTTCCCAATTAAAAATAGGATCACTCGAACCAATCAGCGTAGCGTGTACAGCCCATTCAAACGTGCAACATCTGCCAAATAAGGTGGATCGAAAAGCGCTCTATCATGTTCTAAATAGTTCGCTAAAAAAGCACCGTATTCACTTAAGCTAATATAGGAAGACGGATAGAGATCAAGATACGCATCCACCCGATTCCAAAAATACTTTTCACCGACCAATCGTACGCAAACCGGATAGATCAGTATTAAGGCTTTTTTTAACCCAACTCGCCACTGATGACGGTAGAGTGAAAATCGATGCGCGCAGAACGGCAAAGTTGCATCTAAAACCGCTAAAAAGCTTGAATTGGGATCTAACCTGGTTAGATTTGCAATGAATTCCCGTTGCAAATCACCGAGCGCAAGTGAAGATGGTTCCTGCACACCAAATCCTATTTTTTGATCATTCCGTTCACAATTTTATGACAGGTTCCCTCTGGCACATAGATCCATGCAGTGGGATCCCCATCTTTCCCAGATTGGCCTTGGCATGGGTTACTCGGACCTGCGCAATCATTCATGCCCTTTTTAGCAATACCGTAACATTTTTCCATTTTGGCCGGCTTATCTGCTGCCATAGTCACACTAGAGGCAGTAACCCACGCCGGCCGTTAACAGGGTTGCAACGACTAATTTTGCCCAAGATGTTTGCTCACTCATTGTTTATCCTCTCTTTGGTTTACCAAAAAACTGTGCTAATGTATTCAGCATGAAACAGCTATCTGCGTTCGATCAAATTATAGGCCGGTTTGATAAAATTTTGCGGGGACTCCCGTCAAAAAAAGTGGTTCAAAACTCCCTACCTTCCTTACCCTCAATCGAAATGGACAGTTCAGATCCTGTACCGTTATCTCTTGCCGAACAAAAACATGCTGCCAGCTTAATGCGCATTAATCACTGCGGAGAAGTCTGTGCGCAAGCACTTTATTTAGGCCAAGCATTGGTAGCACGCGATCAAAAATTAGCTAATCAACTATATAAATCGGCAGAAGAAGAACAAGAACACTTACAATGGTGTAAAACACGTATCCATGAATTAGGCGGAAGACCTAGCATTTTAAATCCACTATGGGCTCTTGGTTCTTTTGGTATTGGCGTTACCGCTGGGCTCTTTAGCGATAAAATTAGTCTTGGTTTTTTAGCAGAAACGGAACAACAAGTCTCTCGTCATTTGGCAAGTCATTTACAGGAACTTCCCGCACACGATACCAAAAGCCAAGCCATTATTTTAAAAATGCGAGAAGATGAAGAACGTCATGCAAAAGATGCGATAACCTTAGGGGGTGTTAATTTACCGAAACCCATTCCTAAATTAATGCAATTTTTTGCAAAAATAATGACCACCACAACTCGATATATTTAAAACAATCCTCATTAAATAACATCTTTGCTTATCTCATATTCTTGAATTTCTATGCGTTTATTTAAATAGCGGTTGGCCTTATCTAAATATAAATAGATCACCGGCGTAAGATAAAGCGTTAATAATTGCGATACTATCAGTCCGCCCACCACCGCCAAACCCAAAGACTGACGAGAGCCCGGAATAAGCGCTATCGGTAATACTCCCATAAAAGCCGCAACGGTCGTCATCATTATCGGACGAAATCGAATTAAACAGGCATCGTAAATAGCCGTTTGGGTATCTTTCTGATGCAAACGCTGATTTTCAACCGCAAAATCTACCATCATAATTGCATTTTTCTTAACAATACCAATTAACATGATGATCCCAGTAAAAGCATACAAATTGAGATCCATCCTAAATAATATCAACATCAATAAGGCGCCTACCCCGGCTGCAGGAATACCTGAAATAATCGTTAATGGATGAATAAAACTTTCATACAAAATACCCAACACAATGTAAATAGCTAAGATGGCCATTAATACCAAATAATCTAATCCGTGTAAGGATGAGGCAAAAGTTTGTGCAGAACCTTGTAAGCTGGTCAATAAAGTTTCAGGAATGTTGGTATGCTTTTTAATTTCTTCAATACTGTTAACCGCATTCCCTAATGCAGTCCCCGGCGCCAAATTAAATGAAATGGTCGTAGAAGGCAATTGTCCTAAGTGATTAATACTGAGTGCTTGTATTCCGCGCTCCACACTGATAACCTCACTTAAGGGGATCAATTTCTGCATATTGCTTCGTAAATATATTTTGGAGAGATTAAAAGGATCAATTTGAAATTTTGGATCTACTCCTATAATAACTTCGTATTGATTTTCTTCGGTATAAATCGTTGAAATCTGTTTGGTACCAAAGGCACTGCCAAGGACATCTTCAATTTGTCTTGCGGTAACTCCTAAGGTTGCTGCCTTATCTCTCTCAATTGTAATAATATAATTGAGTGCATGAACACTGAGATCGGTGGAAACGTCTAAAAATCCAGGTAATTTTTTAAATTTTTCTTCAAAAATAGTGGTCCAATGGTACAATTCTTTTAAATCTGTATCCTGCAAGGTATATTGATATCTGGCATTGGTCAATTGTCCACCCACTTGAATGTAGGGAGGATTTTGTAAATAGGCTTTAATGCCTGGCACACTATTTAATTTCGGTCTAAGTTCTTCAATTAATGCATTCACATCTTTATTTCTTTCTGACCGAGGTTTTAAATGCATAAATATAATACCTGCATTATCCGCTACTGCCGTTCCCCCCGTACCAACGATAGAAACATAAGTTTCAACATTCGGATTTTCGGCCACAATATTGGCTAATTTTTGCTGATGTTCTACCATGGCGATAAAAGAAAAATCGTCCGATCCTTCAGTGAAAACTAATAATTGATCCAAATCATCATCCGGAATAAATCCTTTGGGAATAAAGAGATACATTAAAATAGAAATGACAATTGTTAGAACAAAGACACCCAATATTTTCTCTTGATTTCTCAATGTCCACTCTAAAGATTTGCTATAAAGCGTTGTTAACCATTGGAATACTCTTTGAAAAATAGTGACGGCCTGACTGTCAAAAAAATCTTGCTTTCGCAAAATGCGTGAACAAAGCATCGGCGTTAATGTTAAGGAAGTAAATCCGGAAACCAATATCGCTAAAGCAATAGTAACCGAAAATTCATGTAATAAACGACCTACTACTCCCCCCATAAATAACACTGGAATAAAGACGGCAACTAAAGATAATGTCATGGATATAATGGTAAAACCAATCTCTTTGCTTCCTTCAAATGCAGCATCAATCGGCGACAAGCCTTCTTCCATATGCCGTATGATATTTTCCAACATCACGATGGCATCATCTACCACAAATCCAACTGATAAAATTAACGCTAACAATGACAAATTATCCAAACTGTAATTTAAATAATGCATTCCGGCAAACGCGCCAATCACTGAAACCGGCAAAGCAAAGCCTGCAATAAAAGTTGCTCTTGTATTCCTTAAAAACAAAAACATGACTAATATTACCAAACTCATTGCCCATAACAACGTATGTTTAACCTCATTAATTGAGCTCTGAATATAAATAGCACGATCATAAATAACTTCTAATTTAATTTCTGCAGGTAAGTTTGCTTTAAAAAAAGGCAAGATATTACGAACCGCTTTTGAAATTTCAATACTATTACTACCTGGTTGCCTTTCAACTGCTAGAATAATGGCACGGGATGAGTTCACCCAACCCGCCACTTTATTATTTTCAACATCATCTCTCACCAAAGCGACATCTTCCAAACGAACCGGTGCTCCATTACGATAGGCAATAATTAAGGGTCGATAAGCTGCAGCGTTTTTAAGCTGTCCCTCCACCTGTAATGTAAATGATTGACTCGGGGTTTCGATTATTCCTGTCGGTAACAAAACGTTATTTTGTTGTATCGCTTGTTCAAGTTCATCAACACCAATTCCCATATCCGCTAATTTATTAGGGTTAATCTCAATTCTCACGGCATATTTTTGTGCGCCCATTACAGAAACCTGGGCAACGCCTTCTAATGTTGAAATCCGTTGGGCAATTAGATTTTCAGCATAATCATCTACCGTCGATAAAGGCACGGTATCCGAACTCATTCCAATATAGATAACCGGCAAATCGGCAGGATTCACTTTACGGTATGTCGGTGGACTTGGCATATTATGTGGTAAAAATTCTTGAGCGGCTGAAATAGCAGCTTGTACATCTTGAGCAGCAGCATCGATATTACGATTCAGTGTAAACTGTAAAGTAATTTGAGTTCTCCCAAATCCATTGGTAGAATTCATGGAATTCAGACCCGAAATATTGGAAAATTGTTTTTCTAAGGGCGAAGCTACTGAAGAAGCCATCGTATCTGGTGAAGCGCCTGGTAATTCTGCTGTTACCGAAATCACTGGAAAATCCGCATTCGGTAAGTCGCTTACGGGTAAATTATTATAAGAGATGGCTCCAAGAATAATGATTGCAACCGTTAATAATGTTGTCATTACGGGCCGACGAATACAAAGATGGGACAGGATCATATTTCACCTTGTTCGTTAATTTCCATTTTCGATCTCAACTAAACTGCCGGGCATCAACTGAAACTGGCCATCTGTTACAACTCTATCGTTTAGTTTAACCCCACTTTCGACATAGCTTTCGCTATCTGAAATGGGTACTGCCACTATCTTACTTCTAACGACGCTAAGATCAGGGTTGACGATAAAGATATAGCTAGATCCTACATTATCCTTTTCAATCGCTCTAGTTGGAATCACCAACGCATTGTCAATTCTTTTCAATACAACTGAAACATTAACGAATTGTCCTGGTACTAATTCCCCGGCTTTATTGTTCAACAGAGCTTTCATTACAATCGTCCCAGTCGATGGATCCACTGTATTATTTACAAACTCTATTATGCCTTCTTCTGCTGCAACCGTTGAGTTTGTTGGTTTTACTAACACCAATACAGAATGTTTTTTCATGATATTTTTAATATCATCTAATTTATTTTCCGGAACATTGAAGGCCACATAGATCGGTTGGATCTGATTAATCACCACTAAAGCCGTATCATCTGCCTTTACGACCGCGCCTAATTGAGCTAGATATTCGCCTGTAATGCCCGTGATCGGCGCACGAATGTTAGTATGATTTAGAAACAATTCAGCTTTGTCGACATCAGCCTTATCAGCATTGACCGTTGCCAATGCGGCATCCCGAGTTGCTTTAAAACTTTGAAATTCTGCATCAGAAACCGCTCCTTGTTTGACTAAAGTTGCGTAACTATTTACATCATATTCCGCTTTCTCAAGCTGTGCTTGATCGCGTGCGAGCGTTGCTTTTGCATGTTCCAACTGCGCTTCATATGATTTCGGATCAATCACAAATAGTACATCGTTTTGATGAACTAATTGACCTTCTTTAAACCGAATATCAACAATAGGCCCTTCCACCTGGGAATGAACCACCACGGTTGCATAGGATTGTATGGTACCTATTAACTCCAAACGAATATCGACAGGCTTTTCAATCACAGCAGCAACCGATACCGGAACCGCAGCAATGGATTTAGGAAATTTAGAAAAGGGGTGATTCAAGGTAGTCCCTAAAGTAATGAATAACAATATCGCAATGCCTATCAAAATGCCGATAGTCTTTTTATGAAAACCCATCCGTGTTTTCGCCCTTCTGATATATAATGGTTAGCTACTATACTTATTTTAGCCGATGAATTTTATCTTGCAGTTATAGGTCACGCCTTCACATCCATTTAAAGATGACATTGTCCTTCATCCAGAGGTGTCACGATTCCTTTTCCGCTGATGTCTTTTGTGATAGTGGGTGTTCCGCAATAATTCACTACCCCCTCCCCAGAAATTTTGATAGTGAGGTTATCTGAAATATGAACATTTGCAAGCCCTGATCCGGCAATTGAAACACTTCCCGTTTGTCCAGAGAGTTTACCGCCCTTATATTCTCCTGCCCCGGTTATCGCAATCGCCTGTTCGTTCGCATTTCCGCTAGCAATTACTTTACTCCCACCATTAATATTCAAAATTAACTTCTTCATATCAATGCTCATATCCGCTTCTCCTAAACCATTCAATGTTACCGTCAATTCATTACCGGAAAAGTTATTAGTAATATAAACCGTTGAGGTACTAAACGAATCTACTTTAACTAATTCTTTTATATTGAGATAATAATCAATTTTTGCATCCGTATGATCTGCAGCGTTTTTCAAATCTATATACAACGTTTTATCTTTTACATAGACAATCACCAGTGGTAATAAGCTTTTTTCTGCTTCAACCGTAAATCCTTGTTCAGTTGATTGTTTGATATGCAAATTTCCAATCCCGGAAAGACTTACTGCAGTAAATGGCTTTAAATCGTGTGCTTCGCTCGTTATTTTACCTGAATCCCCATTTTTATCTTTACTGGCATCATCAGAAATAACTGTAAAAGAAAGACAAGCACAACTTAATAATATTATCTTCCCTATCCTTTTAATCCATGTGTTTACTCTGACAGACATTAATGTTCTCCCTTCTTTTGCAAATATTTTTGATGGTATTCCTCTGCCCGATAAAATTCGGTTGCTGGAATAATTTCTGTTACAATTTTATCTGGATACGCACCCGATTTTTCCAAAGCGGCTTTAGATGCTTCGGCGGCTTTTTTTTGTTTTTCATTTTGAACAAAAATAATCGACCGATATTGCGATCCGACATCCATTCCTTGTCGATTCGGTGTGGTTGGATTATGGCATGCCCAAAAAATATTCAACAATTCAGTATAAGAAATCGCTGTCGGATCAAACG
The DNA here is from genome assembly GCA_021848375.1 of Pseudomonadota bacterium. Lineage (GTDB taxonomy): Bacteria > Pseudomonadota > Gammaproteobacteria > UBA6186 > Azoamicaceae > CADEGZ01. Next base: position 13,180 of record JAJZUR010000002.1, read on the forward strand.
TTACCCGAATGGATTCAGCATGTCCCGTTTGATGTGAGCAAACCTGTTCGTAGGTTGGATTTGCTACCTGCCCCCCGGCATAACCTACTTCGGTTGAGATGACTCCAGGGATCTTGGCAAAAGTCGATTCCACCCCCCAAAAGCAGCCTGCAGCAAATTGGGCAGTTTCAGATTTGGGCGAGTCTTTTTTATCCATAAATTCTATCCAAAAGTACTGGATCCCTTTCAAATGGTCGTTCGATACTCTGTCCTTTTAGTTTAATATAGTCCCTTTATGATTGAATACACCCTTCGGCAATGGTTTTGATTTCGCAATACCCATCCATGCTGCCAACCACCCCGCCTTAGCGCCCGATCCCCGATTCTTTAAACCCGCCAAATGGTAAGGCTTCCGAAAATATTGAGGTTGTATTAATGCCAACGGAGCCCGCCTCTAACGCTTCACTCACACGCCGAATTCTATCCGCATCCCGAGTAAATAGATACGCTGCTAACCCATAGGGGGTATCGTTGGCCATCTGGATCGCTTCTGCTTCTGTTTTAAAACGATAAAAAGGCGCCACGGGTCCAAAGATCTCTTCTTGGTACATCATTGCATTTTGAGGAACATCCGATAACACTGTCGCTTCAAAGACGGATTGTCCTGCAGAATGTTTTTTTCCACCCAATCTTATTTTCGCGCCTTTATGTACGGCATCTTCCACTAAGCGCTGTACTTTTTTCAATGCAGTTGTATTAATTAAGGGGCCAAGGGCTGTGGTCGGTTCAAGACCAAAACCACATTTTAAGGCTTTAGCTTTTTCAGTAAACCGATCAACCACCGTCTCATAAATAAAGATAAGATGGGTAATTCCACGGCGCAATGGCTGCAACAACACCGATGGGTTGTTTAATTGTCCTTAAACGAAGATTCTCATTAGGTGGGGTTAAGGTTTGTCCATGCACGCGAAGCGCCTCCCCTGCATACCACTCTAATAAAACCACAATATCTTGCGTATCCGATTGCGCTTGTGCGAGTGGCTTACCTTGCTCCAAGGTGAGCAATTTTGCATTATCTTCTAAATGTTCTTCAAGTAATCTTGCCCAACGCAGCAAAATGTTCGACCGCTCTCTTACGGAAACTTTGCGCCATTCCCGCCACGCCTTATCTGCTGCATGAATTGCCACTTCAGCTTCTGCTGCGCCCAAATCTGCAAGTTCGGTTAATAAGCTGCCGTCATATGGATTTTGCACCGGGAAAGTTTTGCCATCGTTAGTATTTACCCACTGACCATTAATATAGGATTGATTTCGTAACAACTCAGGATGATTTAGTGCATTCATTTCACACTCGCGACTAGGTCTGGTTTGGAGATAAGATTTTATCATAATAATTTAGGGCGATGCATTGTTTTATGAATCTTTTAAAAATCAACCTCGCATCTACATATATGAAATCAGTGATCACGCCAGGTGTAAGTCTGTCGACTTATTACCGTGAACCCTTAGGATAAATAACGAATTTCCCCCAAAAAGGAAAGCTGTTAGTTTACCTTCTCCCGCTGCGGGAGAAGGTGGTGCGAAGCACCGTATGAGGGTCGCCAGAATGAAAGATCGCGCCAGAAACTTAAGACGAAACCAAACAGATGCTGAAGCTAAGCTTTGGCAATCTTTAAGGAGTCGCCGATTTTGTCATTATAAGTTTCGCAGACAGCGTATCTTTGGCAACTATATAGTCGATTTTGTTTGCTTAAAACGTAGAGTGATAATCGAATTAGATGGTGGCCAACATTTAGAGAACCAAGAATACGATAATATTCGAACTCAATATTTACAATCGCTTGCTTCGCACCACCTTCTCCCGCAGCGGGAGAAGGTAAACGATCGTTTCTTCTTATTCTATCGTTAACTCTTAAATCTCTAATTCTTTATCAGGCCCTGGAAAAATTCTTTCCTTTAGGAAATGCTCCAAGCCTAATTCTTCATTATTACATGTCTTAACAGTTAAAAAAAACCCCGCATAAAGCGGGGTTTTTTTGTTGAATTTGAACGGTAGATACAGAACGATAATTACATCATATCGCCCATGCCACCCATACCACCCATGCCGCCGCCCATACCACCAGCACCTACGCCTTCTTTTTCAGGCTTTGGAGCTTCGGATACAGTGCATTCGGTTGTGATCAACAAACCACCAATAGATGCCGCTTGCTGCAATGCCGTACGCGTCACTTTGGTGGGATCCAAAATACCCAATTTCACCATATCGCCATATTCGCCAGAAGCTGCGTTATAACCAAAGTTACCGGTTTCACCCTTTACGCGTTCGATGACAACGGCAGGTTCATCACCCGCATTGGCAACAATCTGGCGCAAAGGCGCTTCTAACGCTCTTAAGATGATCGCAATACCATGATTTTGATCTTCATTATCCCCTTTCAGTTTTTTGACAACTGGAATGGTTCTAACCAAGGCAACACCACCACCGGGTACAACGCCCTCTTCTACTGCAGCGCGTGTTGCGTGTAGCGCATCCTCAACACGGGCTTTCTTCTCTTTCATTTCGACTTCAGAACCAGCACCAACTTTGATGACCGCAACACCACCTGACATTTTCGCAATACGCTCTTGCAGCTTTTCACGATCATAGTCAGAAGTTGTATCTTCCACTTGTGCACGCAATTGTTTAATTCGTGCTTCGATATCGGTACTCTTACCACCGCCATCGATAATGGTCGTGTTTTCTTTGGTGACAAGAATTCGTTTTGCGGTACCCAGATCTTCCATTTTGGTGGACTCTAAAGTTAAGCCAACTTCTTCTGAAATCACTTTCGCGTTTGTTAGGATAGCAACGTCTTGCAACATTGCTTTACGACGATCGCCAAATCCTGGCGCTTTAATCGCACAGACTTTAACGATACCGCGAATATTATTCACCACCAATGTTGCTAGCGCTTCGCCTTCTACGTCTTCAGCAATAATGAATAAAGAACGACCGGATTTAGCCGTTGCTTCAAGCACTGGTAATAATTCGCGAATGCTGCTGATTTTCTTATCCACTATTAAAATATAAGGATTTTCCAATTCACAATTCATGCTTTGTTGGTTATTGACAAAATATGGTGAAATATAGCCGCGATCAAACTGCATACCTTCCACAACATCTAATTCATCATTTAAACCATTACCATCTTCAACAGTAATAACGCCTTCTTTACCAACTTTTTCCATCGCTTCGGCAATAATATTACCAATCGATTCATCTGAGTTGGCAGAAATGGTACCGACCTGTGCAATCGCTTTGTTGTCTTTGCAAGGCACTGATAATTTCTTCAATTCAGCAACAACCGTGGCAATTGCTTTATCCATACCGCGTTTTAAATCCATTGGATTCATACCGGCAGCAACTGCTTTGTGACCTTCAATCACAATGGCTTTCGCTAATACAGTGGCTGTTGTTGTTCCATCACCGGCAACATCAGAGGTTTTAGAAGCAACTTCTTTCACCATTTGTGCGCCCATATTGGCGATCTTGTCTTCAAGTTCAATTTCTTTAGCAACTGATACACCATCTTTGGTGATGGTAGGCGCACCAAAGGATCTTTCGATAATAACATTACGACCACGAGGACCGAGGGTTACTTCCACCGCATTTGCTAAGGCAACAACACCTTTTAGCAAACGCCCACGTGCACTTTCAGCATAATATACATCTTTAGCAGCCATGTTTATTCTCCTACTATTTATCCAATTGTTTCGTTGTTAAGAAATTTAAGCACCCCTTAACCGCCCAGAACGCCCATAATATCTTCTTCACGCATCACTAATAGATCTGCGCCATCGACTTTCACTTCGGTACCCGAATATTTACCAAACAGTACCTCATCGCCGACCTTCACATCGAGTTTACGCAAAACACCGTTTTCATATTTTCCAGGGCCTGCGGCCAATATTTTACCTTTCTGAGGCTTTTCACCCGCCGTTTCTGGTATCACAATCCCACTAGCGGTGGTTTTTTCTTCCAAGCGTTGAACAATCACACGATCATGCAACGGACGAATATTGAGGTTGCTCATCTTTTTAGCTCCTAATTCACTTAAAAAATCTTTTAAAAAACTACTCAACTAACATAGTTTTAGCAAATTTCACTTTTTAACACTCTATTCAAGTGAATGTTAATATAGGGATTCCCTTGCTAAAATTCAAGGGGAGTCTCCACCCACGCCCTCACCCGCCCTTCGGGCACCCTCTCCCGTTTACGGGAGAGGGGAAGAAGTAGATTTACCATATTAGCGGAACTCGTGTGGTCAGACGGGTTAATAATTCATACGCTGAGGTGCCAACGACTGCTGCAACCTCTTCAACAGGTAAGCCGGGTCCCCAAAGCAATACGGGATCCCCAACTTTGGCAGCCGGTTGAGATGAAAGATCGATCATGATCATATCCATTGAAACTTGTCCTACCAAAGGTACCCGTCTGCCGTTTAAAAGCACGGGAGTCCCATCCGGCGCAACCCGCGGATAACCATCACCATAACCTGCCGCAACCACTCCGATGCGCCTATCGGTTGGGCAAACATACCTTCCCCCGTACCCAACGATTTCCCCTTTTTTTGCCTCTTGAATAGCAATGAGGGTGGAAGTTAAACTCATTATCGGTTTTAAACCTTCCATTGCACCATGACGATTTTGCAAAGGCGAAATACCATACAACATAATACCAGGGCGTACCCAATCACCATGAGCAGTTGACCAAGCCATAATGCCCGCCGAATTGGCAAGGCTCTTAACCCCAGGCAAACCTTGCACGGTTTTAAAAAAAATCTCTATTTGTTGTGGAGTGAGGGGATCATTATCCTTATCCGCATTGGCAAAATGCGTCATAAACCCCTCAATTTGCAGTAATGGATGTTGCGATAAACAGTGCAAAACAGGGGCAAAATGTTGAGGCTTAAAACCCAAACGATTCATTCCCGTGTTTAATTTGATCCATACCTTAAGGGGTAATAATGTGTTTTTATTTTGCACGGTGTTCAAAAAACGGATTAAATTGATGACCTGTTCTTCTTGATGCAAAATAAGATCAAGATTTAAACGTAAAATTTCCGGTAATTCCGTCTTGGCTTCGTAAAAGCCTCCCATCACAAAAATACGCTGCGATATGCCTGCCGCACGACATTGAACAGCCTCTTCTAAACAAGCAACGCCAAATCCATCAGCATCCGATAAAGTTTTAGCAACATTGATCATGCCATGCCCATAACCATTGGCTTTGATCATCGCGATAATTTTTTGATGCGGACAAAATTCCCGAACTTTGGCGAAATTGTGTTTTAAGGCGGCGCTATCAATTATTGCTTTAAGCGTACGAGCCATAGAGCCCTTCCATCGCGCGACTCTCTGCAGAATAATTTTCAAACCGAGAGTATTGACCCAAAAAGGTTAAGCGCACTGTTCCTATCGGCCCATTTCTTTGTTTACTGACAATAATCTCTGCCGTTCCTTTGTCATTAGAATCTTTGTTATACACTTCGTCCCGATAAATGAAAACGATCAGATCGGCATCCTGTTCAATAGCGCCTGATTCACGAAGATCGGACATCACTGGTCGTTTTTCTGGACGCTGTTCAAGACCACGATTTAACTGTGATAACACCACCACTGGCACATTTAACTCACGCGCCAACGCTTTCAAAGAACGTGAAATTTCGGAAATTTCTGCTGCCCGATGTTCACTATTTCCGGGAACCCGCATCAATTGCAAATAATCGATAACAATTAGGCCCAAGTTTCCATACGTACGCGCAACGCGACGGGCCCTTGCTCGTACTTCAAAAGGACTTAAAGCGCCGCTATCATCAATCAGTAATTTTTTTGAAGACATCATGCTAATTGCGGAGGTTAATCTTGGCCAATCATCATCATCTAATTGACCAGTTCGGATCCGTTGTTGTTCAATACGACCCATAGAGGCCAACATACGCATGGCTAATGATTCTGCTGGCATTTCCATACTAAAGATAAGCACTGCTCCTTCATTTTTCATCACCGCGTGCTCAGCCATATTCATAGCAAACGTTGTTTTTCCCATTGAAGGTCGTCCTGCCACAATGATCAAATCAGAAGGCTGTAAACCCGATGTCATTTTATCAAAATCATTAAATCCAGATGCAACGCCGGTAATGGGAGTTTTTGCATGAAATAAAGTATCGATGCGATCAACGGTGCGCGCCAAAACCTCTGAAATGGCTTCTGGACCTACCCCACTGTGCCCACCTTGTTCTGCGATGGAAAACACTTTACGCTCTGCATCGTCTAACAATTCCATCGCAGAGCGACCACCCGGTTCAAAAGCAGATTCAGTGATTTCACCGCCAATTTCAATTAAGCGACGCAAAATAGAACGTTCACGAACAATTTCGGCATAGGCGCCAATGTTGGCAGAGCTGGGTGTGTTTTTTGCTAACGCGCCTAAATAGGCCAGTCCACCGACCGCTTCTAATTCTCGTGTGCGCTCTAGGACTTCTGAAACCGTGATGACATCAAGCGGTTTTGCTTGAACGACCAGATCCGTCATTACCCTAAAAATAGTGCGATGATCTAAACGATAAAAATCCTTTTCGGTAATGCGATCGCTGATGTTATCCCAGGCATTATTATCGAGCATTAAACCGCCCAATACCGCTTGTTCTGCGTCAATAGAATGCGGAGGCACTTTTAGCCCTGGATGAACCATTCCCTCATTATTCAGCAAATCCTCTACCATCACGCTGATACATCCTTATTCGGCTGTTATCACCAAGGTATATTTAGCCGACACTTCATTGCCCATGAAATGTAATTCCAGTTCGTATTCACCCACTTGACGAAGCGGACCTTCCGGCAAACGCACTTCGCTTTTAGCAATGTCATGTCCTTGTTCTTTAAACGCTTCCACAATATCATGTGCCGCAACTGAACCAAACAGTTTGCCTTCTTCCCCCGCATTTGCCGCAATGGTAATTTTCAAACCTTCAAACGTAATCGCGCGTGCACGCGCTTCTTGCAAACGCAGTTTGGCTTCTGCTTCTAATTGTGCCCGACGCTCTTCAAAATACTTGATATTATCCTTCGTCGGCGGCAATCCCTTTTTTTGTGGGATCAAATAATTACGACCAAAACCAGGTTTCACTTTTACCTTGTCACCCAGTTTTCCCAATTTAGAAATGTCTTCTAATAAAATAATTTCCACGCGCCATTACCCCTTTACAATGAATTAATGTTGATCACAATACGGCAACAACGATAAAAATCGCGCTAATTTGATAGCACGCGATAATTGACGTTGATAACGCGCCTTGGTACCAGTAATGCGGCTGGGCACAATTTTACCACTTTCTGTAATAAAACTTCTTAAGGTTGCCAGATCTTTATAATCAATCTTTTTTACCTTTGCAGCGGAAAACCGACAATATTTACGACGACGAAATTGACGAGCCATAATGTTTACTCCTAGTTCTATTGCGTACGCTTAACCTGCCATCTGTTGATCTTCTTCAATGCCAAAGATTTCCTCTTCTGCATCAAAGTCTTTATCACGACCACTCCGATAACGGCCATTGCCCCCTTCTTTACGTTCGTCTTTTTCTTTCATTAAAGCGGAAGGCTCGGTAATCGCTTCATCTTCGATCAGAACTAAATGACGGATAACCGCATCATTAAACCGGAAGGCATTAGTGAGTTCGCCTAAGGCCTCTTCTCCACACTCGATGTTCATCAAGAGGTAATGAGCCTTATGCAGTTTGTTGATAGGATAGGCCAGTTGCCTTCGACCCCAATCTTCTAAGCGGTGGACTTTGCCGCCTTTCCCTTCCACAATGGCGCGATAGCGCTCTATCATGGCCGGAACCTGTTCACTTTGATCCGGATGAACCATAAAAACTACTTCATAATGTCGCATTCAGAAACTCCCTATGGATTAAGTTAGCCTTTCCACTTTACGCAAATAAGGCAAGGAGAAGCAAGCCCTAGAGCTCGCAAAAAGTTGCTCATTATAAAAGTAATTATCCTCTCGTTGCAACAAGTTAATTAGCTAATAAATGTTGACGTTATGACAGCGCTTTGCTTAGTATCTTTACCCGCACTAAACTTAACGTAAATGAAGGTGTAACCATAATGATAGGGAAAAGGAAAGGAAGATGAAAATGCTCTCTTATAGTCGTATGTTATTAGGGTTTTTAGTATTGGGTCTTAGCGGATGTGCCACTTCAGCGGTACCGCACGTTCCACCCGAAAAAGTAAGAGAACATATCAGCAAACTGGGTATTCAACCCACGCCGCAGATCGTCGTCGTCGATACCAAAAAACAAATTTTAGCGCTATTAGAAAATAATCGAATTAAAAATATATACACCATTTCCACCAGCAAGCGCGGGCTTGGGCAACGGATAAATACGTTTCAAACCCCCCAGGGCCTACATAGAATTAATGAAAAAATTGGCACTGGCGCAGAACCTTATACCATTTTTCATCGCAGACAGTATGCAGGCGTTTGGCACAAGCTTCCAAGGCATAAACACCGCAAAGATTATGTCAGTACGCGAATTTTGCGCCTCGAAGGCTTACAAGCAGGCTTTAATCGCGGACGCGATAATAGAGGCAGAGTCGTCGATTCAGAAGCTAGGGGCGTTTACATTCATGGCACCACCATGGAATGGAAGTTGGGATATCCCAGCACCAAAGGCTGCGTTCACATGAGTGCCCGTGATGTCATTCACTTATTTGAGCAAGTTCCAACAGGAACGCTGGTTTGGATCAATTAAAAAACTGGCGTTTCTATCGTGTAATTACACCCTAATCCCTCTCTTCATCCGCTCCTTTATTTCATAAAGTAAATGGAACTTTCACGTTCTTTCAGTGACCAATGATACAGAGAGAAAAATTACTTTTTTTGACAAGGAGCCTATCAAATGAGCCCATTAAAAAAACAGCAAGAAAGAGATCGCTTCATAAAAAAAGCTACCAAAAATTCGTTTTTTAAAGCTCTAAAACAAAGATTTATTGCAGCCGTGCAGCCTATTGGCCAACAATTATTAATGATGGCCCTCGATGTCTATAGTAATCAAGAGATGACCGAAGCAGAACGCATTAAAGCTGCAGAAAAAATGGGCAGCATAGGCAATCAATTGATTGAGTTGCCTTTTAAAATGTTAAAAGGCGGCATGGACGAAAAAAATGTCAAAACTGGATTTTCAGAATTTTTTAAGATATTGCGCGATGTTCAAGAGTTCTTTGAAGAAAATCCAAAACTTGCCGGCAATGTTGGTCAAAAATTAGAGCGTGCGATGCAGCCCTTGCAAAATTTTATTGATAAAGCAACCTCTATTGTTGAACAATCGCCTATGCCGGATGAATTGAAAAAAGGCGTCATAGAACGATTAGGGCAGGTAAAAACACGAGCCGATCAGGTAACAAAGTCTTTACATCCTGAATTATTAACGCACGTCAGTAAAATTGCAGCAGAAGTCATAAACCCCGAAGGCGATATTACCAACATGGTGCAACCTGCCATACAAATTGCAAAAATGGCAATGGAGACACCCTTGCTTACAGATTTGAGAAAGCAATTTCTTTCAGCTGTATTTCCGATTGGGGGAACTATCTTAAATGTAGCCCTTGATTTGCATAACGCTAATTTATTAAATGATAAACAACGCAGTGAATTGACCGATATCGGTAGGGATATTATGCGCATTCCATATCAATTATTATCTGGAAAAACCGATTTTAATGGGGCAGTAACGAAGTTGGAGGAATCTTTAAAATCGCTTGGTTCGTTTTTTCTTTCCAATCCAGAAATTGCTGTTAAAGCCGGCGCCACGATTTCATCCTCTTTAGTACCGATGAATGGATTTTTACAAACCACACTCAATACGACGGGTGTCCCCAGTCTATTAATGAAAGGCTTCAAGTTCTTGGCCGAGAATATAGATACGGTTAAAAATGTCGTTGAAATGTCTAAAAAAGTTCCCGGGAAGGAACCTTAAATATAGACTGCTTTTGATATGGTTCAATTAGCTTCCATCCCGTTTCTATATCCTCGCGTATTGCTTGTACAACTTGATCGTCGATGGTGAGAATGTCTTTTCTTAATTTATTTCGCATATTCGTTATTAATTGAGAAAATTCTTTTTTAATCAGATTATCGCAAACCTCAATCATTCCTTGACCTTTTTTCTCTAAATTCTTAACAATTTCCAGTGACTCAACTCTGAATGTAATTTTTTCCCACCGTTCACGAACAGGCTGCATAATACTTCTAATGTCTTTTATCAACGCTAAATACTGCAAGCATTGCTGGCATGTTATCTCCGGATTCTGGGAGTGCTTCATCTGATCTGAAAAAGTTAAAAACCTTTCCATCGCCAATCGCGTTCGTTTTCTAAAGTCCAGAATATCATTTTTGCCATAACGTTCTAATTCCATCGTTGATACAAATGGATTTGTTTTATGATAATAGGTAGCAATATATAATAAATATTTTACTATCTCACTGTTTTTCACAGTATTGAGATCAGCTTGAACCAAGGCGTTATCGGCAAGTATAAAATATTCATTTTCAAGACAAATACATAATGTATCAGAAATATAAGACTCTAACTTCTTAAGAATTTCCTCTATAAATAATAGTTCATTATTATCTTCCCGTAATAGCGGATTACAATGTCGTTGCAAAGTTAAATATAAATAGGCTCCATCTATCTCACATTTTTCTAGATATTGCACAAGATAATGGTGGATAACGACGTTATTTAATAATTTTTTCCGGTATTTTTTGTTTTTTTTTGCCATTTTTTGCTAAAAAACTATTTATCTTTTTTCTTTCATTACTAAACTCAATCGCGGGCTTTCGTATCGATTCAACAGGATCTACTTCCCACATGGATTCAGTAAAGATACACGGAATAGAGTCAGACGCTGGTGGGGTTAAAAACGAGGTGGCCTCATAATTATATTTATTGATTTCAGTGTCAAATTCTGATTCTAATGCCTTTAATCTTTGCTGCAATTCATCTTGTACAACGCTCACACAGCAATTCCTCTCTAGAATTTATACGTTCAAAATAGATGACAGCATAGCTGAATTCGAAGTTAACTTCAAAATGTGTACATACAATGATTTTTTATTGAATCGCTTCAGTTGCGGGTACTAAAATACCACGATTACGCCCCTGGTGTTTTGCTTGATACAAACCAAAATCCGCTGCATCTTTCAAATCCCACGGTTTGGTAAAATGATCGGCATCCACCGTTGCCGCCCCAAAGCTTGCCGTAATGTGATCGCTGCACACTGAACCCTTATGAGGAATTTTTAGATCATCAATGGCTTTCCGTAAGGTTTCACCAATTTTAAGCGCCTCTTCTCGCGGAACTTTTGGCAATAACACCGCAAAGGTTTCCCCCGTGGTTCGCGCTAAAAATGCATCTCCGCTCGGCAACGAAAGTTTTAACGTTTCCGCCACTTTTTTAATAACTTCATCCCCTGCTGACGCACCATAAGCTTGATTATATGCCTGAAAGGAATCTAAATTTAACAGAATTAAGGAAAGTGGAATATTTAAACGTTTTGCCGTAAACCATTCTTGCTCTAAAGCCTCTTCAAAACTATTAGAATTGCTAATGCCTGTTAAAACATCTTGGGTAATGACGTTTTGCAGGGCGCGATTAACCACCACTAATTCATGCGCCACTTTAAAGACTTCTTCTTTTAAGTTTAAATGCCGTTCTGCCGAATATACTTTCAACATTAACCGCCCATCACTAATGGGTTTTACCAGAAAGTCATCTGCGCCTGCTTCAACGCTTTGTACCAATTCCGTTTCTGATCCTGTCTTTCCCATCAAAACAATGGGCGCCCACACTGCATGACCACCGGTTTGACGGATCTGACGTACGATTTCATTGCCAGATTGTCCTGATAACGTAAAGTCCACAAACATAAGATCCGGACATTTTTTTCGGCACAGTTCCACCACTTCCCGCCCAGTTAAGGCTTCTTGCACAGTATGACCCCACTTTTGGATCAACGTCACTAATTTTTGACGGTGTTCAGTATCTTGATCGGCAATCAGGATGCGCATGTAATAACTCTCTCCTCTACTCTGATCGGCTATGTTTTAGCGCCTCTCTCGCAAGTGCTGCAGCAGACAAATAGCCCCCATACAACGTACCGTCTGCAAAAATAAGGGTAGGCGTTCCATTGATCCCTATTTTTTGTCCTAAGGCCATTTGATCCGGAATGGTATTCTTACAATGTATGGTTTTGATCTCATCACCACTCATGATGTGATCCATAGCTTCTTTACGATTGTTAGAACACCACACGGATTCCATTTTAGTATAGGTGGAAGAACCCATCCCCTGTCTTGGATAGGCTAAATAACGAACTTCGATACCTAAGTCAAGCAACTTTGGAATTTCTTCATGCAGCTTTCGGCAATATCCGCAATCGGGATCGGTAAAAACCGTTACTATGCTTTTTACTTCCCCGCCGCGATAAACAATCGCTTCTTTGATATGTCGATTGAGGGAGATAACACGGGCATTTCGCCGAACTTCTTCCGTAATGTTTCGATTATCTGCAATCTGTTCTAAATCTAACATATCACCCGCCAACAAATAACGGCCATCATTACTGGCATATAAAACCACGGGCCCTGCGGTTAACTGATACAGACCAGAAACTGGGCTCTCTTTTATCGTATCGACCACCATTTCGGGATAAACGGCTTGCACTTGTTGCTTTATTTTATCTTGGTTTATAACTTCATTTTCAGTCGCCCAACATTGACCCAACACCAACAATAACCCAAACCATTTGCTTACCTGTTTCATGCTGATTAATCCTTTGCTGCAATCTTCTAAAGCTACTACCCATCTCCATAGTATACCAATTTATGGCTAACCTCGAGGGTGATGCTTTGCATGTAACGCTTTTAGCCGCTCATTGGCAACATGGGTATAGATTTGGGTGGTCGAAATACTCGCGTGCCCCAATAACATTTGCACAACCCTTAAATCAGCGCCATGATTCACGAGATGGGTCGCAAAAGCATGACGCAGGGTATGCGGCGACAATGGTTTATGGATCCCCACGTGTTTCGCGTAATATTTGATACGATGCCAAAAAGTTTGACGCGTCATCTCACCACCGCGATTACTTAAAAATAAGGTATCAGTGAAAGTAGTCCCTTTTAATAAATCTGGACGAGCATTACTTAAATATTGTTGCAGCCAATGACTCGCTTCTTCGCCAAAGGGAATGATCCGTTCCCGATTTCCTTTGCCAAAAACCCGCGCAACCCCTTGTTGCAAATTGATTTGATCACATTTTAAACTAACCAATTCCGTCACACGAAATCCACATGCATATAATAATTCGAGTAAGGCTTTATCTCGTATGCCCATCAGAGTGCGAAGATCAGGCGCATTTAGCAGCGCATCCACTTCGGCCTCTGAAAGATCTTTAGGAATTGATCGACCCAAGCGCGGACTCTCTAAAGAAAGCGTCGGATCAATTTCACAATATTTTTCTCGTAACAAATAACGATAAAAAGTTCTAAAACAAGATAAGATACGGGCGTTGGTTCTCTGATGCGCGCCAAGCTCTGTTCGGTAGGTTAAATAGTGGCGTAAATCTTCTGTGGTAACAGCAGGCAAATCGACACGCTGATCTAGCCATTCCACAAATTGTTTTAAATCTTGTTCATAAGCTGCTAAGGTATTTTTGCTAAAGCCTCGCTCTAACCATAAGGCGTTGATAAAGGCTTTAATCGCTCCTTCCAAAAAAACTATTCTCCCGAGATATCTTCCACCATTTCTTTTTCAGAATCTAAAGGTCGTTGCAACAATCTTTCTTTAATACGCGCCCCTTTACCGGTTAAACCACGCAGATGATAAAGTTTCGCCTTTCGAACATGACCACGACGTTTCACTTCGATCCCTTTTACCACGGGGCTATGCATTTGGAATACACGCTCAACACCTTCACCATGAGAAATTTTACGAACGGTAAAAGAAGAATTAAGACCACGATTACGTCTCGCAATCACTACTCCTTCATAAGCTTGGACACGCGTACGCGTACCCTCTTTAACTTCTACTTGCACAATCACGGTGTCGCCAGCTCGAAATTCTGGAATATCTTGTTTTAATTGTTCCGCTTCTATTTGTTGAATAATCTTACTCATCACTTTCCCCTTTCTCCTGTTCGCATATAAACGCTTGTAACAATGCTTGATGTTTCAATGGCAAATCAAGCCTTTCTAACATCTCTTTACGTCTTAACCAAGTGCGACCTAATCGCTCCTTTAAACGCCATTCTTCAATAGCGGCATGATTGCCGGTTAACAATACCTCTGGCACCTTTAAACCATCTACCACTTCTGGCCGCGTATAGTGCGGACAATCGAGCAGCCCTTCTACAAAAGAATCCCTCTGTGCCGATTCTTCATGCCCAAGCACCCCTGGCAACCACCTTATCATGGCATCTAACGCCACCATTACCGGCAGTTCACCACCGCTTAATACATAGTCCCCAATGGACCATTCTTCGTCCACTTCTAACTGCAAAAGCCGTTCATCGACGCCTTCATAACGACCGGCAATAAACACAAATTTCGCGTTTGGATCGGCCATTGCTTGGATCTTATTTTGCTCTAAGCGTTCCCCTTGCGGAGAAAGGTATATCACCTTAACAGATCCTCCCGCAGCGCTTCTCGCTGCCTGTATGGCGTGGCGTAAGGGATAAACCCCCATCACCATCCCAGGCCCGCCCCCATAGGGTCTATCATCCACACTTTGATGACGATCTTCGGCAAAATCTCGCGGGTTCCAATATTCGAGCTTAACTAACCCGCGTTCAATGGCACGTCCCGTGATCCCGTAATCCGTCAGCGCCCGAAACATCTCGGGAAACAGCGTGACAATACCACACCACATCACGACTTAAAACTCCGGATCCCACACCACTTGCATGGTATGAGATGCTAAATCCACCGCTATCACCACTTCATCGGGAACATAAGGAATCAGTAGCTCACTTCCTTTCCCTTTCACCACGAGCACATCATTAGAACCCGTTTCTAATAAACCTGTAATCTCACCCAACGTTTCCCCAGTTTCGTTTAGGACCGTCAAGCCAATCAAATCTGCCCAGTAATATTCATTTTCCGCTAAGACCGGCAATAAAGAGCGCGGAATGGCAATCTCTACATTGGTGAGCGTTGCGATTAACTCACGCGTATCTAGATCTTTTAGAACTGCCACAAACCCCTTACCTTGAGCTTTGGCTTCCAACACCGACATCGCTTGCCAGTGCCCTTTTCGTTTAAGATACCAAGTTTTGTAACTTAAAATATTGGTTTCAGGCTGTGTAAAGGACTGCACATGCGCCCACCCCTTTACGCCAAAGGGAGCGCCTATACGGCCTATTACCACCATCAGTTCTTCTATTAAGCCGCTTTTTTGTCCCATTCTGCCAATAACGCTGTAACGCGCTGTGAAAGTTGCGCCCCCTTGCTCATCCAATGGGTAATCCGCTCCCGATTCAGGTTTAATCGAGGCTCTTGCCCTTTGGCAATGGGATTAAAATAGCCTAAGCGCTCAATATAGTTTCCACCATCCCGACGATTTCGCTTATCGGTAGCAACGATATGATAAAATGGACGTTTTTTAGCGCCGCCCCGCGTCAATCGAATCACAACCATGCCTTGTATATACCCCTTTAGATAAGTCTTAAAGTTCAAAAACGTGGTATTTTACCTAAATATGAACTGAAAGGGAATGGGGGCGGATTACGAAGGATCTGCAATTCCAACGAAAACAACGATCAATTAAAGGTAACTGTATGTAAAAACAGGCTTATGCTATCGATGAATGTCAGATAAACTTATAATTTATGACATAACTTCAGGAGATACTTATGTTTAATGCTTACAATTCTTTATCTTTAACTACACACCTCAAGATAACCAAATGATCACACTAAACGGCGGACAAATGGTCTTGCTACAGGCTTATCAAGATAATACTCAAATTCGTGTTACGCAAACTACCACCTTAACTTTACATCAGCAAACTTATGATCTGCCACCAGGCGTCTATACGGTTATAAATGGAGGATTTCAACCAGAGAATAGTGCTGGTAATATCAATTCTACTTCTGGCGAAGCGGAATTAGATCATGATGGGCATGATAATAGGCCTTCATAGATAACGATAAACACCAACTTAGTTTGTAGGTCGGACTGAGCGCAGTGATGTCCGACAAAAAACATTAGAAAATTTATTTGACGATATCCGCTTCAGTAAAATGGTAATACATGCATGGGATATTTTGATATAAACCTTCTCGGACATATTTCATACCGCATTTTTCCAATACACGAAGCGAAGCAAAATGATTAGCAGGCGCAAATCCAATGATGAAATCAACTGGAATATGTTTAATCCCCCAAGCAAGCAAGGCTTTCCCTGCTTCGGTGGCATAACCTTGATTCCAACAGTCTTTTAAAAATAAAAAACCAAATTCGACGTCTCCGGAACTTAATTTTGCAAAGCCCGAGCGGCCAATAAAGCGATTAGTTTTTTTATCAATAACCGCAAATATACCAAACCCTAAAGCTTCCCATTCGAACATATGTCGATCTAATTCCCGTTGGACTTGTTCTGGGGTTAAAGTACCTTCGGGGAAAAAATGGCGCACGTCAACATCCGTATCGAGCAGACAAAGATCTTGAAAATCGATTGGTTGTAGTGGCCTTAACACTAAACGTTCTGTTTCAATGCGAAGATTATTTTGCATGATCTTTAATGGTGCTGCGCCGAAGGAGCGTGTGTTTCTGCAACAAATTCAAAACGCGCTTGTTCCTTTCCCTCGATGGTGACCGTTTCGCAAAACATATGAAAGGGGCGAACCCACAAAGGGCTTGGACCAAATTCATCTGAATCAGATAACCCCTGATAAACCACCATCGGTTCTAGCGTTTCACTGTGGCGAGCAATACCTAAAACTTCGTAGAGCCCGCCCTTATAATGACGATAAATACCCATTTTTAATGATGGTTTAGTCATATTAAGTACCCGTCGAATTTAAAGCCTCACCTAATGCCTGCTCAATATCACTGGCTGTGATCGGCGGTTTAGGCTGGTTTTGCTCAGGTTTTTCTCCTAAGCGCGCCCGGCGGCGGCGTTCCTCATGATACGCCAACCCCGTTCCAGCTGGGATCAACCGGCCCACGGTGACATTCTCTTTCAAGCCGCGTAAATTATCGCGTTTACCACTAACCGCTGCTTCCGTTAACACACGCGTCGTTTCTTGGAACGAAGCTGCAGAGATAAAGGATTCGGTTGCAAGTGATGCTTTGGTGATACCCAATAAAATAGGATCATAAAGCGCTGGCAACTTATTTTCAGCAATATATTTATCGTTAACTTCTCTTAAATCCCCGATATCGACTTGTTCGCCAGCCAAATAGCGTGTATCACCAGGTGAGGTAATCACAACTTTACGTAACATTTGGCGCACAATGACTTCAATGTGTTTATCATTAATTTTAACGCCTTGCAGACGGTAAACGTCTTGTACTTCGTTTACGATATAATTTGCTAAAGCATCAACCCCCAATAAACGTAGGATTTCGTGTGGATCTGGCGCGCCATCAGCGATCTTTTCACCGCGTTGTACATGCTCCCCTTCGAACACACTCACATGACGCCACTTGGGTATTAACTCTTCATGCATTTCGCCTTCAGTTGGCATAATCAGAAGACGTCGTTTGCCTTTGGTTTCTTTACCGAAGCTCACAACCCCTGATATTTCCGCCAAAATTTCCGGTTCCTTCGGACGCCGCGCTTCAAAGAGATCCGCAACCCGTGGTAAACCACCGGTAATATCACGCGTCTTTGAAGTTTCCTGCGGAATTCTCGCAATAACGTCACCAACGCCCACTTCTGCACCATCTTCCGGATTAATAATGGCATCTGCCGATAAGAAATAATGTGCAAATAACGTCGTTCCTGGCAAGGTAATATCATTACCCTCTTTATCAACCAGTTTGACCATCGGCCGTAAATCACGTCCACCAACACCGCGTTGTTTAGGATCCATGACGACCACACTGGTCAGACCCGTTACTTCATCGGTTTGTCGACGCATCGTCACACCATCGATTAAATCCACATATTGAATACGACCGCCCACCTCGGTAATGACTGGGTGATTATGCGGATCCCACGTCGCAACCGTTTCAGATGCCTTCACAGAACTGCCATCAGCGATCGTTAAAATCGCCCCGTATGGCAATTTATAACGTTCCCACTCGCGTCCTTGTTCATCCGCAATCGTTAATTCGCCAGAACGTGACACAACAACCGAATATCCCTTGGTATGTTGCAGCAATTTAACGTTGGTTAAACGCGCTCGACCATTGGATTTAACTTGAATGCTGTTATCCGCCGTTGCTCTAGAAGCAGCACCCCCAATATGGAAAGTACGCATGGTTAACTGAGTACCCGGTTCACCAATGGACTGTGCGGCAATAACGCCAACGGCCTCACCAATACTGGTTTGTTTACCATTGGCTAAATCACGTCCATAACATTTAGCACAGATCCCATACCGTGTTTGACACGTAATCGCTGAACGTACGCGAACTTGATCAACACCGATACTTTCTAAAATATCAACTAAATCTTCATCTAATAAAGTGCCCGCTAATATGGTGATTTCACCTGTTTCTGGGTTAACCACGTCATCTAAAATAACGCGTCCTAAGACCCGTTCTCTTAACGGTTCAACCACATCACCACCTTCAATAAGGGGCGTCATGGTTAGACCTTGCGTCGTACCACAATCTATTTCCGTCACCACCACATCTTGCGCAACGTCAACGAGTCGTCGAGTCAAATAACCTGAATTTGCGGTTTTTAATGCGGTATCTGATAACCCTTTACGAGCACCGTGTGTGGAAATGAAATATTCCAATACGTTTAAGCCTTCACGGAAGTTTGCCCGGATCGGCGTTTCAATAATGGAGCCATCCGGCTTTGCCATCAAACCTCGCATACCCGCTAATTGGCGCATCTGAGCAGCAGAACCTCGGGCGCCAGAATCCGCCATCATAAAAATGGGATTATAGGATTCTTGTTTAACCATTTCGTTCTTAGCATTCGCAACCATCTCGGTTGCTAATTCTGACATCATTGCCTTAGCAACTTGATCATTGGTACGTGACCAAATATCGATAACTTTATTATAACGTTCACCATGCGTTACCAAACCAGAAGCATATTGCATCCCAATTTCTTTCACTTCTTCTTCTGCTTGCGCAATAATGCTCCCTTTGCTGGATGGGATTACTAAATCGTTTATTCCAATCGAAATACCAGAACGTGCTGCATAAGCGAAACCGGTATACATTAAATGATCTGCAAAGATAACCGTTTCTTTTAAGCCTACGCGTCTAAAACAAGTATTTATCAAAGACGAAATCACTTTTTTAGTCATCACTTGATTGATGAGTTCAAAAGCCATCCCCTTCGGTAGAATGTCAGATAATAATGCTCTTCCAACCGTGGTGTCCACCATTCGATAGCCGCCCACATCATCCGTTGGGATCCGAACTTTAACCTTGGCATGTAAATTAACTGCACCATTCGCATAAGCACGATGTACTTCTGCCACATCACTAAAGACTTGGCCTTCTCCTAATACATTAATGCGTTCGCGTGTCATGTAATACAGACCCAGCACAACGTCTTGAGACGGTACAATGATAGGCTCACCATTCGCTGGCGATAAAATATTATTCGTTGACATCATTAACGCACGCGCTTCTAATTGCGCTTCGATGGTTAATGGAACATGAACCGCCATCTGATCTCCGTCAAAGTCAGCGTTATATGCCGCACACACTAACGGATGTAATTGGATAGCTTTTCCTTCCACCAACATCGGTTCAAACGCTTGAATACCCAAGCGATGTAACGTCGGTGCACGATTTAACAGTACCGGATGTTCACGAATAACTTCTTCTAAAATATCCCAAACCTCCGGCCCTTCTCGATCCACTAATTTTTTAGCTGCCTTAATCGTGGTGGCAAGACCTCGGAATTCCAGTTTACTGAAGATGAACGGCTTAAAGAGTTCTAACGCCATTTTCTTCGGTAACCCACACTGATGTAATCTTAAAGTTGGTCCTACGACAA
>JAJZUR010000084.1 GCA_021848375.1 Pseudomonadota bacterium
GGGTTCTCTATTCCCAATGCCATCTTAAATAACTGTTCGCTATTCATTCATCGCTCCATCATCAAAGAGTTAATTTGATAGAGCCTATAATAAATCACCCATTCAAATATTCATAGAACCAAAAAAATCTCCAATAGTTGTCTCATCAAAAGGCTACGCAAGCTTCGATCAACCTCATCTATGATATATACCTTCTTTGAAAATTCATCTGAAACCTCCCGCCGCCTGATTCCGCCTGATTCCGCCTGATTCGGTTGCCTTCGGTTACCTTCGACCGCCTTCGACCGCCTTCGACCGCCTTCGACCGCCTTCGACCGCCTTCGACCAATAATAATTTAAAGCAAACAGTATTATGCCCATAGCCCAAGCATCTATCATCAGATTAAGCTTTTTAATTTATTTAATCAGAACGCGAATTTCTTTTAGATTTATTCTACAAAGACGCTCAAGAAGCCAAAGATACTCATACATAAAA
This sequence comes from Pseudomonadota bacterium, assembly GCA_021848375.1. GTDB lineage: Bacteria > Pseudomonadota > Gammaproteobacteria > UBA6186 > Azoamicaceae > CADEGZ01. The sequence continues at coordinate 476 of JAJZUR010000084.1, forward strand.
GGTGCTCATCTATTAAAAATACCATAAACTATTTCAATGCTGGACTATTGTTTTTATAAAATAATTTTTAAAATTAAGAAAATTCTAGGGAGTCCCCTCGCATATAGCTCACCCCTTTATTACTAAAAAATATTGTTTCTACCCAAGTAACCGTAATAGTAACCACCAATATAGATAATAAAGTATATCGCTAAAAGCACCTCACACCGGACGCACCGCTGCTTGGCGCAAAGAAAATGCTGCAAAAATAGGGGTTTTTTAAAACTTTTCAACCTTAACAAAATAAAAAAAATTATTTTAATTATGAAGGGACAAAATGGGACATTTCAATGACAAAAAATGACATTTTTAATTACAAAACTCTAATCCATTGAAAATATTCATTTTTTTATTTTTAAACCAAGGCAAAAATGTCCTTTTTTGTCATTATTTGTCACTAAATGTCCCCAAACAGATTATAAAATTTTAAAAAATTGTCATTTTTTGTCCCCAAATGTCATTAAATGTCACTGCCTTTTTTGATTTCTTTTAATCAGGAGACATTTCATTTTTTACAAAAACATGTTCATAAAATTTACCATCACTTGCATCTTCCTTTTTGTCATCAAAGTTTTTCAATCTAAAATAATGAGCATATTTGTTAGATGAGCGTCTTTGACGGTAAAGCCCATTTCCAAACGCTTCCTTTTCCATAGCCTTCATGTACCGCTTCCACATCTAAAACCGCTTTTGCTCTGCGTAAGGTTATATCCTTAAAGCCTGCTTCTCTAGCTTTTTCGCTCACTTCTTTTCTAGAAACTGGTCCTTCCTTCAGTAACACCTTCAAAAAGTAAATTGCTTCCGATAAAGTGGAGTGATCACTTAAAGGCTCTTCGTTAGCATCAAGGAGTAATTCTCGTGCATTGCCTTCAACTTGGCTGCCCCAAATAATTTTGGATGATAATACATCAGGATAATTATCTAAGGTTATTTGCTCAATTTGATAATGATAACCACCACTGTCGGGACCATTATTAGATTTTGCTCTCACCAATAAACGTTTTGGTTCGGCTGCCGCATCAGTAATTTTGGCAGTCGCTAAAACTATTCTTGCCAAAGCACCAAAAGCAATGGATCCAGTGACACGCTCTAAAGGATCTTGTCCAGCAGTGTTTTTATTAAAATGCGAAATGCCCAAGACAACAGCTTTCAATTTATCACCCAGCTCAATCAATGGTTGTAAGTCTCGCCTTACTTCTCCATTTTTATGAGAATCCCCAGCTATCACATGGACAATTGGGTCAATAATAATTAAACGCACATCCTTAATGTTAACTGCCTTCTCATACAACTTTTGCATATCTTTACAAGGATCAAAAGCCCTGGGCTTGTTGTGTTCTAAAACATCACTGACAAAATAAATGTGCTGCCTGTCTGCTCCATGGGCTAATAAGCGTGGTAATAGAGTATCTTGAGGATCATCTTCACCAGACCAAATTAAAATGTTACCAGGTTCACAATAAGTGCCATCCGGCCATTGACTTCCTAAAGTAATGGTTGCAGCTAAGCTTAAGGCAAGTGTGGTTTTACCTGTCCCTGCTGCACCAGCCAAAAGATGAAATTTTCCTAAAGCTAGCCAATCCTTCCAAATCCAACGTATTGGTTCTGGTTCTAAATCTGTTGCACAAATTAAATTAAGAGTTGATCCTTTACTCATTTATTTGCTCCTTTTTTCAGCTTACCAATCTTTCGGCTCTGTTCAATTTGCTGAGAAAGCCAAGCCTCAATTTCGCTTTCAACCCATCCGATAGTTCTTCCTCCTAAGGAAACTTGCTTTGGAAACGCATTTTGCGCCATGCGTAAATAAATAGTTGAACGTGACAGTCCTGTTCGACTTTTAACCATTGGAAGCCTTAAAATAGTATGATTTGCTTGCATGTTATTAAATCCTCCTAGATTTTTTTAAACAATAACTTGACTATACAAAAGGAAAGCGACAATGTGTTGTCGTTTTTTTGAGCACTTTTTATTGCTTTTTAGAGAATGGAGGAGAATAGATCGAAAAATATGTCTTTGAACAATAAAGGAATTTTTTTTTGCCAATTACTGGGACTGTTTTTATGAACATCAATAAAAGCCATTTCACTTCGTCTCATTTGGGACGAAGTTGCGTTTAAAAATAAAGCTTAAGGAATATTATATTTATAGGGTGTTGTGATTTTAAAAACTGGTTGCCAATTCATCCAAATAATCAGCCCATTTCTGCATCATTTCTTTCCGAATTTGTAAATGTGAAGTTCGGTTATAGGCACGTCCTAATGGATCTCTTACCGCATGAGCTAACTGATGTTCAATAATGTCAGGTCTAAATCCTAGAACTTCGTCCAATAAAGTTCTAGCCATGGCTCTGAAATCATGTCCTGTTATTTCTTTTGATTCATACCCTAATCTTTTTAAAGCTGCATTAATGGTATTATCAGACATCGGTCGCTTAGCGGTTAATATCCCTGGAAATAAATATTTTCCTGTCCCTGTTAAGGGATAAAGTTCTTTTAAAATAGTCAATGCTTGATGTGAAAGAGGAACTAAATGGGCTTGCCGCATTTTCATTTTTTCAGTAGGGATGTTCCACTCTGCTTTATCAAAATCAATTTCAGCCCACTCCGCGTTGCGTAATTCACCAGGACGTACAAAAACCAACGGAGCTAAACGCAATGCACATTTAGTAACAAAAAAGCCATCATAACCATTAATTGCGCGTAGCAGTTCGCCTACCTTTTTAGGCTCTACAATAGAAGCATAGTGTTTTACCTTAGTCGGTGCTAACGCACCTCTTAAATCACTGGTAGGATCACGGCTTGCTCTACCAGTTGCTACCGCATATCGAAAGATCTGTCCACAGATTTGCTGGACCCTATGGGCGGTTTCTAGGGCACCTTTATATTCTATGCGCCGTAATGCTTCTAATAATTGCGGCGCAGATATTTCACCTATTTGATAAGTACCAAGCCAAGGAAAGATATAATTTTCTAACCTGCGAATAATTAACTCACCATGCTTTGGAGTCCAGATAGCCTTGTTCTTTAAGTGCCATTCCCTTGCCACAAATTCAAAATTACCTTCTTTCTCCATCTTAACAGCTTGCTTGGATATTTTTTTAAAAGCGCTAGGATCAACTCCGTTTATTAATTGCTTTTTGGCTTGATCTCTTTTCTCTCGTGCTTCAGCCAATGAAATTTCTGGATAAACACCGATAGCCAACAATTTTTCCTTTGCTTCGAACCGATATTTTAAGCGCCAATACCGGAAACCCTTGGGGGTAACCAATAGAAATAAACCGCCACTATCGGAAAGTTTGTATGGCTTTTCTTTAGGTTTGGCAGACCTTACTTTGATATCAGTTAAAGGCATTTGGGGGTATCTCCTAAAACTAAGAGCTTTGTACCCCCATATATACCCCCTAATTATTTGGATGTAAAGAGTGTTGGTTAACCTTCTTAAGACAAGGTTATTTAATTATTGTTTTGATTTTTAAAGGAATTTAGACAAATTGGGTTTTACTAGAACAACGCTGGATTATAAAATGGCGGAGAGGGTGGGATTCGAACCCACGGTACCCATAAGGTACAACGGTTTTCGAGACCGCCCCGTTCGACCGCTCCGGCACCTCTCCAATACTAACTAACATGATTGTCGTTTATTCAAAGGGTCTTCACGTTCCAGGAATTTCATATTCCTGACTAAACGAGCCCGAATGCGTGTCTTTTGGGATCTTTAGTTCTGGAATAGCTTTCGCTTCAGTATAATCATTAGAACGATCGCGAAACCATCCTTTCCCCCCGCAAGCACAAACATTGGCAACACCTAAACACAGTATCATTATCTTCATAAAATTCAACATAAATTAAAGTGCTCCACTCTCTTTCATCGCTTCCCGCACGACAGCATGATATTTATCTGAAAGCGGTGTTAATGGTAAACGGATCCCTTCTTCTATTAAACCCAATTGCGCAGCTGCCCATTTCACGGGTATCGGATTCGTTTCAAGCCCTAATGCTTTATGTAATGGCATTAAACGTGTATTTAATTCCCCGGCTAAATTTAAATTGCGCGCCAAGGCAGCCGCACACATTTCACGCATCGCTTTAGGAACCACATTTGCGGTCACCGAAATAACACCTTTCCCGCCTTGCAACATAAAGGCTAAACTACTTGCATCATCGCTCGATACAAAATCCATGCGCTCCCCACACCGCGCAACCAATTCTTTTATTCTCCCTGCATCTGCAGAACCTTCTTTAAGGCCAATAATATTCGGAAGATAAGATAAACGTTCAACCGTTTCGGGTAAGAGATCACAACTGGTTCGCGAAGGTTGGTTATACAGGATAATTGGGATCGAAACCGATTCTGCAATGGCTTTAAAATGTTCATATAACCCTTCTTGCGTGGGTTTATTGTAATAAGGTGTGATAATCAGAACGGCATTCACGCCTAAATTCCTGGCTTCTTCACTACGATGAATTGTTTCCATCGTTGAATACGTTCCAGTTCCAGCAATAATGGGAATTCTTCCCTTCGCAGTTTCAACGGCAATTTCAATAATTCTATTTCGTTCTTTGTCGTTTAAAGTTGGCGATTCACCCGTAGTGCCATTCACCACGATTGCATTGGTTCCTGCAGTAATATGCATTTCTATTAATAGGCGTATTCTTTTTTCATCTAGTTCTCCCGTGGGCTGCATGGGAGTAATAAGAGCTACGGAACTGCCGTATAACATAAAAGGATAGCCTCAAAAAAAATATCATGGATAAGTGTCTTAATTGTACAGAAAAAAGGATGAATTAAACAAGGTTAAATAACCCAGTTCACGCTGTAAAATTATATCTAACTTAAATAACTAAATATAAAAATCCCCTCAAATGAACAGTAGAAAATCGCGGACAGTTTGTTAAACTAAATAGGCAAGGCAAAGGGGTATTGCAGCCGTGATTCCTAATCATAATTATTTAATCATTACCGCCATAGGCGCTAACCAACCCGATATTCTCGGTGAGTTTACACGATCCTGCTTACAATGTGGGTGTAATTTGTTGAATTCTAAGATAAATGTGTACGGGCAACATATCACCCTAATGCTGCATCTGGCCGGAAATTGGAGCGCTATTGCCAAAATAGAGGCCTTACTGCCGAATCTTGAACAGCGGCTCGGACTAAGCATACAGTCTCGTAGAACCCACGAAAGCGAATTAGTAGGCAAATCCATGGCTTATTGCATTCAGATCGTCTCGATGGATAAGCCTGGAATATTGAATGACATAACTAACTTTGTTCAACTTTCAGGGGTTCAAATAGAAGAAATCTCTGCCCACACGTATTTTACCAATACCAATACGTTGATGGCTTCCATCTCCCTAAAAATCAACGTACCGGAAGGCGTGCATTTGGCAACCCTCCGGGAAAAATTCATGAGCTACTGCGATAACAATAATCTAGACGCCTACCTCGAACCACTACGCAGCCCGCAAATGCAAGCTTTGTAGTGCTTAATTTTGTTAAAGATTTTCCACAGCCCATTTAGCTTTTGTTTTGACTGGTGCAGCTACAGCAGGTGCAGGCGTATGTATTAATGGCGTTGATGGTGCAGATTGCTGCTGCTGAGCCGCGAATCCAGGCACTATAGGCGCAGGAACCGGCACTGTCGCAGCCTGCTGAGCCTGTAGTTGCTGCAACTGTTGCTGAACCAACTGCAATTGTGCTTGCGTCTGCTGCAACTGCTGTTGTAATTGCTGTTCAGATTGCTGCGTCTGCTGCAATTGCTGTTGCACTTGCTGTTCAGATTGCTGCATCTGCTGCAACTGCTGTTGTAATTGTTGTTCAGATTGCCGCGCTTGCTGCAATTGTTGTTGCGCTTGCTGTTCAGATTTCTGCACTTGCAGCAATTGCTGTTGCGCTTGCTGTTCTGATTGCTTCGCTTGCTGCAATTGTTGTTGCGCTTGCTGTTCAGATTGCTGCGCTTGCTGCAATTGTTGTTGCGCTTGCTGTTCTGATTGCTTCGCTTG
>JAJZUR010000085.1 GCA_021848375.1 Pseudomonadota bacterium
AGCACTATTAAATATTTTTATCGCCTTTTCATTCAATCAAATTTATTCTTGGTTCATAATCGTCAGACAAAAATCCTTTTAAAATTCCTAAATATCAAGCAGTTTGCGATTTTCTGATTTTCTAACTTTGTCAACCGCTTTTCCTAGATGTTGAGCTACATGAAACTTATCAAACCCTATCTTTTCTTCCGCTCCTGCAACATTCTTTTTAACCGAATGGATATAAGCAGGCCACATATCCATACTAACGCTTTCTATGCCCGATTTTTGCTTATCCGTTAATTGCTCAAAAAATCCATCCAAGCTTTCTATAGTATGGTCATCTTCTATATGCAGTACTTTTCGTTTATCTCTGTCAGTTACTACTGTGACATACTCGTGCTTTTTTTGATAAGAAGTTTCATCAATACCTATATTTTTTATTTCACTCAATTTTCTTTTTGCAAGACCTCTCTCAACAGCACGCTGCATAATTCCATCAACAGCATTCCAACTCATTTTAAACTGTTCTGCTATCGCTTTAATAGATGCTTCCTTTAACCAGTCAATGATGATTGCTTCAAATAAGGTCGTATAACCCGAATTACCTTCTGCCCAGGGAGTCTTAATAGTTAATATTCCGTGTTCTTTGCAATTAACTCGTAGAACGTTAGCTTCAATAATAGTTTGATATTGACAGGTATCTAAATGCTGCCAACGCTGAATTCTATGATCGTAACCAAGACATGGTTTATTGCAACTTGGGCATATCCCCACCGCTTTATCTGTTAACTCTAACTGAACAACAACCGTCTTTTCTTTTTGTTCCAAAATGACCTCTGTTACTATCCAGGGTTCTCTAACATTAAGTATTTGTGCGTATAAATCTTTGTCTCGCATGAAAAACCCCCATTCTTAAATAACATTGGGGAAAGTATATCAGAATAACTCAACTTTAAACTAAGACCTTACCCACTTAAAAAGGGGAAGAACCAATATTTTTAAAATCTTTTTACCGCTTTTTGGCGCGTTCTTCCAATATGGCAACGGCGGGCAGTACGCGTCCTTCTATGTATTCTAAAAAAGCCCCGCCACCTGTCGAAACATACGAAATATCCTTATAAACACCATATTTTTCAATCGCCGCAAGTGTTTCGCCGCCACCCGCCAAAGCATATGCACTTGAAGCTGCAATGGCCTTTGCAAGTGCTCGGGTTCCTTCCCCGAAAGCATCCATTTCAAAAATACCAATGGGCCCATTCCAAATAATGGTACCCGCTTTTTGTAATATCGCTTCATAAGCGCGGCTAGTTGCCTTACCGACGTCGAAGATTTTCTCGTTTTTTTTAATGTCCCTAAAATGAATAATCGGATGCTTAAAATCAGTTTCTAATAAACCGGTCGCAACGATAGCATCCGATGGCATAATTACATTGACGCCTCGTCCTCTTGCAAATTCTATCAGTTCTTTTGCAACGGGTATTAGACTCGGTTCATGTAAAGAATCGCCTATGGGTTGCCCTATTGCTGCCAAAAACGTATTCGCAATGCCGCCTCCGACAATTAACGTATCAACGCGAGGGATCAAGGTTTTTAAGATCTGCAATTTACCCGAAACTTTAGAGCCCCCAACAATTGCCACTAATGGGCGTTTGGGGTTATCTAAAACATGATGTAATGCGTTTAATTCTGCTATCAGTAACGGTCCCGCCACTACAATAGGCGCAAATTGGGCAACGCCAACAGTGGAGGCTTGGGCGCGATGTGCGGTCGCAAATGCATCCATCACAAACACATCACATAGCGCTGCCATGCGTTTGGCTAATTTTGCATCATTTTTTTCTTCACCCAAATTAAATCGAACATTTTCACATAAGACAATTTCTTTCTTAGCAACGGCCACACCGCCTAACCAGTCTGGTACAAAACGAACGGGTTGCTTGATTAATTCAGCTAATCTAACCGCGATAGGCTTTAAAGAAAAAGCCGCTGTATATTCTCCCTCCGCAGGACGGCCTAAATGAGATATCAGAATAATGCGGGCATTTTTTTTTAAACAATATTCTAGCGTTGGTAGAATGGCGCGGATCCGAAAATCATTTAAGATCTTACCCTCTTGCAGGGGAACATTGAGATCAACTCGGATTAAAACCCGCTGGTCATCAAGCTTAATCTCTTTTAGCGTCAGCATTGTCATGACTATTTCGCATTGATCATAGCGAGCGCCGTATCGAGCATTCGATTCGAAAATCCCCACTCGTTATCGTACCACGATAATACTTTCACCAAATTGCCTATCACTTTGGTTTCGGAAGTATCATAAATAGAAGAAGCAGGGTTATGATTAAAATCAATCGACACCAACGGTTTTTCATTGATTGCTAAGATCCCGTACAATGAACCCGCAGCGGCATTTTTTAATATGGTATGTATTTCAGATACGGTCGTTTCACGTCCTGCTATAAAAGACAAATCCACGACCGACACATTTAATACCGGCACACGCATGGACATCCCATCCAGTTTTCCTTTTAGTTCAGGTAAGACTAAACCAACGGAGGCTGCTGCACCTGTTTTGGTTGGGATCATGGATTGCGTCGCAGAGCGCGCCCGTCTTATATCCGTATGATACACGTCACACAAAACTTGATCATTGGTATACGCATGAATAGTGGTCATCAAACCACTTACAACACCTATAGCATCATGGAGGGGTTTTACCAATGGCACCAAACAATTGGTCGTACAAGACGCATTTGAAACAACGGTGTCTTCAGCTTTCAAGGTATGGTGATTCACACCATAAACAATGGTTGGCAAATCATCCCCAGCAGGGGCCGAGATTAAAACTTTTTTAGCGCCTGCCGTTAAATGCACACTCGCTTTTCCTTTACTCGCAAAGAGTCCGGTGCATTCTAAGACAATGTCGATGTCTAAAGCCTTCCAAGGTAATTTTTCAGGAGAACGTTCTCTAAACGCATGGATTACATCGCCATTGATGACTAAATTTTCATCTGTTGCGCTAACCGTTCCATTAAAATAGCCATGGGTAGAATCATATTGGGTAAGATGGGCATTGGTATGCGGATCGCCTAAATCGTTAATCGCCACAATTTTTATCTGGTGATTGCGCTTGGATTCGTACAACGCGCGTAAGATATTACGCCCAATGCGCCCATATCCATTAATAGCTATTTTGATGGTCATACTAACTCCTTGTTCTTTGTCAACACTTTTTTCACCGTTAAAATAATCGCATCCACAGTGATCCCTAGCGCTTCATATACTTTTGACCCAGGCGCAGATTCTCCATAACGATCAACCCCCAATACAGCACCTTCACGTCCCACCCATTGATACCAGCAATGGGTTGATCCAGCCTCAATTGCTACCCGTTGTTTCACCGTTGGCGGCAAAACTGCCGTTTGATAAGCTAATTCTTGAGCCTGAAAGACATCCGTAGATGGCATAGAAACCACCCGGATCTGAAAACCTTCCGCTTGCATTTGTTTTGCCGCCACCACTGCCAATGAAACCTCTGAACCCGTTGCAATTAAAATGGCGTCAGGCGTACCTTCACATTCTACTAAGATATAGCCACCACGCGCAATGTTATGGATTTGTTTTAGCGTTTTCACTTGATGTGGAACAGATTGCCGCGTTAATGCCAACGCAGTTGGACCTTCCGTGCGCTTTAAGGCTGCATCCCACGCGACTGCCGTTTCCGTTGCATCGCAGGGGCGCCATAGCGAAACATTTGGCGTCATTCTTAAGATATTTAAATGTTCAATTGGTTGATGAGTTGGTCCATCTTCTCCTAATCCAATGGAATCGTGGCTATAAACAAAAATAACCCGTATTTTCATTAATGCAGCCAACCGCACCGCATTACGCGCGTAGTCCAGAAAAGTTAAAAACGTTCCACCATAAGGAATAAATCCACCATGTAATGCAATGCCATTCATAACGGCAGACATTCCAAATTCACGCACTCCATAATAAATATAATTACCTTTGAATTGATGCGGGCCGATCGCCGTAGAGTGTTTTGTAAACGTTAAATTCGACTCTGAGAGATCTGCTGATCCGCCAAATAGTTCTGGCAAACGTTCGCACAGAAAATCAAGTGTATTTTGCGAGGCTTTGCGCGTTGCACAATTTTCTTTTTTGGCTTCAACTGTCTCAATAAACTCGGCAAACTGATCGAGATACCCGTCTGGCAATTCCCCAGTTAAGCGCCGCTGTAATTCGGTTGCAAGCACTGGAAACTGTCCTTGATAAGCATTCCATTTTTTTTGCCACTCTGCTTCCCGCTTTTCGCCAATCGCCCGTGCATTCCAAGCTGCATAAATCTCAGAGGGGATCACGAAAGGCTCATATTGCCATCCCAACTTTTCACGTGCGCCTTTCACTTCTGCTTCACCTAAGGCCGAACCATGACATTTTTCACTCCCCGCCAAATGCGGTGCGCCAAATCCAATAATGGTTTTACAACAAATTAAGGTTGGCTGCTCGGTATTCGCTTTAGCCTGTAAAATGGCGGCCTTTACCATTTCAGGATTATGTCCATCGATTCCTTTGATGACATGCCAACCATAGGCTTCAAAACGTTTCGGGGTATCATCTAAAAACCATTGTGCGACTTTGCCATCAATTGAGATCCCATTATCATCCCAAAACACAATCAGTTTTCCTAAGCCTAAAGTTCCTGCAAGCGATCCTGCTTCATGAGAGATCCCTTCCATTAAACAACCGTCTCCCACAAAACAATACGTAAAGTGATCAATAATGGCATGATTCTCGCGATTAAAAGTCTCTGCTAAAATGGCCTCGGCCATGGCCATCCCAACTGCATTTGCTAAACCTTGTCCAAGCGGCCCTGTCGTCGTTTCAACGCCTGGCGTCAAGCGATATTCCGGGTGGCCCGGAGTTTTTGAATGCAATTGTCGAAATTGTTTGAGATCTTCAACAGACAATTCATATCCGGTTAAATGCAATAAAGCATATTGCAACATCGAACCGTGGCCATTGGATAAAATAAATCGATCACGATTTGGCCAAGCAGGGTTTAAAGGGTTATGCTGCAAAAAATCATTCCATAATACTTCTGCAATATCGGCCATGCCCATTGGCATCCCCGGATGCCCAGAATTGGCTCTTTGGACAGCATCCATACTTAAGGCGCGAATTGCATTAGCTAATTCGAATCGGGACGGCATACAGAAGAGTCTCCTAACTAGATTAATATAAAAAATGAAAATTGATTGTATCATCCAAATCAGTTGGCACTCTATGCGCCTGATGTCAGTTTATACTGATTTTTTATATAGTTATAATTCCCGCCGTAATTTACAGGTCAAGACAGGCTATGAAATATACTATGAAGTATTGACATTAATTTGCTTCATAGTATAATTCATAGTATGCAATTTGAAACCATGAGGATAATTTAATGGAGAGTTCGGATTTAATTGAGCTATTACAAAAACAGGAAGGCAAAACACTTGAATTTAAACAGGAATTGTCTTCCAAGTCTCATGATAGCCTAGCGAAAACAGTATGTGCGTTTGCAAACACGGCAGGGGGACATATATTGTTTGGCATTGAAGATAAGACGAAATACGTTAAGGGCGTACCCAATATACAAGATTTAGAATCAACCCTAGTCAATATTATTGATGCCTATATTTCTCCCAAAATTATCCCTGATATCGAAATTCTGCCATATCAAGACAAGGTAATATTATGCGTTCGCATTTATCCTAATTCTCCTCTTCGCCCGTACTATCTTACAGTAAAAGGAAAAAAGAAAGGAACTTTTATACGGGTGGGGTCTAGTAATAGAGAAGCGGACCCGCAAAATATCGAAGAGCTAGAACGCATCAGTAAGAATTTGAGTTTCGAAGAGCAACCGCTTATTGAATTAGATGAAAGCGCCATTGACTTAAGTGCAACCGTGGAAAATTTCGCCTTGGTGAGACCAATTAAACTTAAAGATCTATTAACTTTAAAATTAATAACAGAGACACATGGAAAAACTGTACCTACAAACGCGGGCATAATTCTGTTTGGAAAAGAAAGGCTGCGTTATTTTCCAAATGCTAAAATAAAAGCAGTTCGGTTTTCTGGTATCACGCGCGATCCCAACAAGTTAGTGATTGATCAAAAAGAAATTGACTCGTACCCAGTAATTGCTATACAAGAAGCCGTGAATTTTATACAAAAACATGCTAATCGTGAATCCAAGGTTGATACTTCACAATATGCTGAACGTTGGAATATTCAGAGAATAGAAAGATGGAACGTTCCAATGGGGGCTATACGAGAAGCAATAACGAATGCTATTGTACATACAGATTATTCGCAAAAAGGATCAGACATTCATATTTTTATGTATCAAGACAGGATTG
>JAJZUR010000086.1 GCA_021848375.1 Pseudomonadota bacterium
CCAATAAATTTTTCTATTATTTCAGATAACCTTCAATATTTTGAAACTCATTATCCAAAAGATCAGGGCAATGAAAAGAATTTATATAAAGCTTTAAAAGTTGCCTGTTTATTGGGTTCTCGAGAAATCGGTGAATTTTTATTAAATAAGCTTGAAATTAATTTTACCAGCCAAGACAATGATTTTGTATTTAGTTATGCTTGTGCTTCTACAAATAAAGATTGGGTTATGGATTTAGCCCGCAAAATGAAAGAAGCAGGAAGAGAAATACCTAATGGTGTTTATCTCTTTTGTAATGACACAGATTTACTGGAAACTATAAAAAAAATTTTTAAAAGTCAACAAGTGAAATCAAATTTTATATGAGTCGGACTTTGTAAATTCAGTCTGACTTACACGTGAATAACAACTTCTTATTTAGTTTTTTAGCCAAAAAAGTTATAAAGATGATTTACATTCTACTATTATTTCAATATTTAAACTAAAAATTTGTAGACAATTTCCGTGAACTCCGTCAAACTACGGAGCAAGCTTGTTGCATGAAGAGCACTTAACCTATGGATTTTCGTAAAGTTAAAAAGTTGATTGAATTACTCGAAGAATCTGGGGTCTCAGAAATTGAGATTAAGGAGGGCGAAGAAACGGTTCGGATCAGCCGGCATCCGTCAACCACTGCCACCCTGGCGCCCCCGAGTTATACCCAGGTTATCGCTAGTGCGCCGCCTCAACAAATGCCTATGCATAACTCCATTGCCCCAAGGGGTACAGAAGTTGCGCAACCTGCGTCTGCAATAGCGGCAAACGAACATACGTTTACCGCACCCATGGTCGGCACATTCTATCGTGCCCCCGGACCTAACGATAAAGCCTTCGTGGAAATCGGACAAAAAGTGAAAGCGGGTACAGTTCTGTGTATTGTTGAAGCCATGAAAATGTTAAATCAAATTGAAGCGGATAAGCCTGGCACTATAAAAAGAATTTTAGTTGAAAACGGGCAGCCAGTAGAATTTGGGCAACCTCTTTTTATCCTCAGTGATGATGAATGATGTTAGATAAAGTTGTAATTGCCAACCGTGGAGAAATCGCATTACGGATCTTAAGAGCTTGCCGCGAATTAGGCATTAAAACCGTTGCTGTGCATTCCATCACCGATAGTCATCTAATGCATGTCAAACTCGCTGATGAATCTGTTTGTATTGGCCCTGCCTCTTCTAACCAAAGTTACTTAAATATTCCTGCTATTATTAGTGCCGCTGAAATAACCGATGCCGTTGCGATTCATCCTGGTTATGGATTTTTGGCAGAAAACGCTGATTTTGCTGATCGAGTGGAGCAAAGTGGGTTTATATTCGTCGGGCCGCGAGCAGAAAATATCCGGCAAATGGGTGATAAAGTTTCTGCTATCCGCATGATGAAAAAAGCGGATGTCCCCTGTGTACCAGGTTCTAATGGCGCACTCGAAAACAATCCCGAGGAAAATTTGAGTATTGCACGCAGCATTGGTTACCCAGTCATCATTAAAGCCTCTGGTGGCGGCGGAGGACGAGGGATGCGCGTGGTGCATAGTGAAGCGGCCTTATTAAATGCCATTTCCATGACCAAAGCGGAAGCTAAGGCAGCTTTTAACAACGATAATGTTTATATGGAAAAGTTCTTGGAACACCCAAGACATATTGAAATTCAAGTGTTGTCCGATGGCAAAGGGAATGCTATTTCACTTGGTGAACGAGATTGTTCTATGCAACGTCGTCATCAAAAAGTCATTGAAGAAGCACCAGCACCTGGTATAACCGAAGATCAGAGAAAAAAAATCAGCAAGCGTTGTGTTAAAGCCTGCATCGAAATGGGTTATCGCGGTGCAGGAACCTTCGAGTTTTTATATGAAAACGGTGAATTTTATTTTATCGAAATGAATACGCGGATCCAAGTGGAACATCCGGTCACTGAACTCATCACTAATATTGATATCGTGAAAGAACAATTACGCATTGCAGCCGGTGAACCGCTCAAAATTCGACAGCAAGATGTGGTCATTCAAGGACACGCCATTGAATGTCGAATCAATGCAGAGGATCCGAAAACCTTTGTACCCAGTCCTGGAAAAATTCAGCAATTTCACGCACCAGGCGGACCTGGAGTGCGTTGGGATTCGCATATTTATAACGGATATGACGTACCCCCTTATTATGATTCTTTAATTGGCAAGCTGATAGCGTATGGCTCGGATCGCAATAGTGCACTAGCCAGAATGAAAACAGCCCTCGATGAGATTGTCATTGAAGGAATTAAAACTAATGTTTCTTTACATCAAAATTTAGTTCGAGATGCGAACTTTCATAAAGGTGGAACCAATATCCATTATCTTGAACATAAGTTGTCAAATTAAGCGCTCGCAATGGCATGGGTGCAAATTTCATTATATGCGCGAGAAGAAGATGCAGAAACTTATTCAGACTGTTTAACAGCATCCGGGGCTGTTGCCGTAACGTTTGAAGATGCGGAAGATAAGCCTTTATTTGAACCGCTCCCTGGCACTACTCCACTCTGGCATAAAACGCGAGTCATTGGATTATACGATGCGGATGTTAACGTCAGTTCCATTAAAAAATTTATCAAAAAACAGTTAGGCAATGAAGCACTCCAACAACTTGAAGTCAATACACTCGCCGAAAAAAATTGGACGCGTGCTTGGATGGATCAATTTCAACCGATGCGCTTTGGGCAAAAACTGATGATTTGTCCTACACACATCCCGATTCCAGATCCAAACGCCATCAATATAATACTAGATCCTGGTATGGCTTTCGGAACGGGAACACATCCGACAACTCGCTTATGTTTGGAATGGTTAGATCAACATCCACCAGAAAATTTAGTTGTTATTGATTACGGCTGTGGCTCTGGCATTTTAGGGATTGCAGCTTTAAAACTGGGCGCATCCTTTATTTATGCAATAGACCATGATCCCCAAGCATTAGAAAGTACCAAAAGCAACGCAAAACAAAATGGCTATGATGAATTGAAAATAAAAACGGTTCTACCCAATGAGTTTCAACCAGCTGAAAAAGTCGATCTTATACTTGCCAATATTTTAGCAAATCCACTCCTTGAATTAGCGCCACTTTTTACCGAGTTGCTACGCGCGGGGGGCACCTTGGTACTCTCTGGTATTCTGGAAAACCAAACCAATAGCATTATTGAACGGTATCAAGATGCCTTTAGCGAGTTTAATGTTGTAAAGATAGATGGCTGGAGCTTGATTTATGCTATTAAAACCATGTCATAAACCCTTCTTTAAGGTATTATTTAACCATGCAAATCGGAAAATATAAGTTAGAAAATAACCTTATTCTGGCACCCATGGCAGGTGTGACGGATCGCCCTTTCCGACAATTGTGTAAGCAACTGGGGGCTGGGATGGCAGTCTCTGAAATGGTGTCTTCTAATTCTCTCTTGAGGGGCAGCGCCAAAACTCTACGGCGAGCGAATCATGACGGAGAAAGCTTACCGCGCTCCGTACAAATTGCAGGAGCGGATCCCGTGATGATGGGGGAAGCTGCTCGGTATAACGAGGGGGAAGGGGCTGAGATTATTGATATCAATATGGGATGCCCCGCCAAAAAAGTTTGTAATACATTGGCAGGCTCTGCGTTATTAAAAGATGAGCCGCTAGTCGCCAGAATTTTAGAAGCAACGGTAAACGCCGTTTCTATTCCGGTAACCCTTAAAATTCGAACCGGTTGGGATCCTGATCACAAAAACGGGATTACCATTGCCAAAATTGCGGAACAAAGTGGTATTCAAGCACTCGCGGTACACGGTCGAACCCGCTCTTGTCATTTTAAAGGAGAAGCGGAATACGAGACCATTGCTGCTATAAAAGCGGCCGTTAACATTCCAGTGATTGCCAATGGTGATATAGAAACCCCTGAAAAAGCCAAAGAAGTTTTAAATATTACCAAAGCCGATGGTCTCATGATCGGACGCGCAGCACAAGGACGCCCTTGGATTTTTCGGGAGATCGCCCATTATCTAACGACTGGCCAACACTTACCAGAACCCGCCGCCTTCGAAATCAAAACCATTTTATTAGGACATCTGGAAAATTTATATCAATTTTATGGTGAGCATACGGGATCCATGGTTGCCCGCAAACATGTTTCTTGGTATAGCAGAGGACAAACGGGCAGCGCCCGTTTTCGGGATCAGTTTAATCGTTTGGAAAAACCACATGAGCAAATCCTCGCCGTCGAAACTTTTTTTGAGTGAACATATTACTGCCTCGCTCAATGATTATTTTTCAACATTAGAAGATGGCACGCCCAATAATCTGCATCAATTGGTGTTGACTCAAGTGGAAATCCCCTTACTCAAAATTGTGATGCACTATACGCAAGGGAATCAAAGCCGTGCAGCTGAATGGCTTGGTTTAAGCCGCGGGACTTTACGCAAGTTGTTGTCGCGATATGAGTTAACGTAGACCTTTAAATTCTAGAAATTATTTGGTATACCTAGAGATGAATTCAATCAAGAGAGGGGGATCTTTGCTGTGAAACTACGAAATCATTTTAAAAAAGCTATTCAACTAATTATGGTTTTCGCTGTTGTCGCCGTCATAGCGCCCTACGTTTTAGGCAAACTCGGCTTCTATGGCAATTCTGTAGCGGCAACGGATCCCATACCTGCTAGCCAGATTACCCCCCTTTCTTTAAATGCCCCTGTTTCTTATGCAGATGCGGTGGCCATTGCAGCGCCTGCGGTCGTCAGCATCAAAACCACTAAAGAGATCCCCGTTGAAATGAATCCCTTAATGCAAGATCCTTTTTTCCGATACTTTTTTGGTGATCCCGGTGATGGAGATTGGGGAGGCGGACGTCCCAATGGCAGATCGCCCCTTGGACCCCAACCAAATGGACCGAGAGGTTTCAAAGGTCCACAAGGTAACAATCCTCCACCCACAGAAATAATGCAGGGATTAGGCTCAGGGGTTATTGTCGACGCGAAAGGCTATGTGCTCACTAACTATCATGTCATTAATGATGCAGATACCGTGATGGTCATTCTTGCAGATGGACGCAGCTCTGAAGGAAAAGTCGTCGGAACAGATCCCGATACCGATCTTGCGGTGTTAAAAATTAATTTAGATAAGCTACCAGTCATCACTTTAGGATCCTCAGGAAAACTACGCGTTGGTGATGTCGTCTTAGCTATCGGCAATCCCTTTGGTTTAGATAAAACCGTCACACAAGGGATTGTCAGCGCAACCGAACGCACGGGAGCCGATATTGGCATTTTAGAAAACTTGATCCAAACTGATGCAGCCATTAATCCTGGTAATTCTGGTGGCGCATTGATTGATTCGTTTGGACGTTTAGTTGGAATTAACACCGCTATCTTTACGCGATCTGGTGGCAATCAAGGAATTAACTTTGCCATTCCTATTGATCAAGCTACCAACGTTATGCATCAGTTAATTGAAGGTAAAACGATTGTCCGCGGCTATTTGGGTATCATGATGCAAGCCTTAAATAAAGAGATCCGCGATAATGTCGGTTACAAAGAAGGAGATGGCGTTTATGTACGGGCTGTTATCAATGGCAGTCCTGCACAAAAAGCGGGCATTTTGCCCGGTGATGTCATTACTAAAATCAATAATACCGTCATCAAAGATGATCGGATGGCATTGCAATTAGTCGCTGGGTTAACACCTGGCAAAAATTACCCAATTGAGCTCTTCCGTAAAGGCGATCTTGCCACTTTCACGATTACGCCCGAAGCAAGAAAAGCGCCGCAATCTGCGAAGGATAAGGAGGCCCCTCCACAAAACTAATGGAGTTATTTATGCTTTCGAAATCGCTTTCCGCGA
Source organism: Pseudomonadota bacterium (assembly GCA_021848375.1). Classification (GTDB taxonomy): domain Bacteria; phylum Pseudomonadota; class Gammaproteobacteria; order UBA6186; family Azoamicaceae; genus CADEGZ01. The sequence goes on from JAJZUR010000086.1 coordinate 5,867, forward strand.
AAGCTGCGGAATTGTGGCTGCTTGCTTTAGTCGCGCTAATGTTTATTGCCATGTGCGCGGAAGCAGATATGTATGTACCAGCATTCCCGGAAATGGTGCAATATTTTTCGACAACAGAAGACAAAATCCAATTAATCCTCAGTCTTAATTTTGTGGGTTTATGCATCGCCAGTTTGATTTGCGGCCCTTTATCCGATGCCTTTGGTCGGCGAAGAATATTGCTTTATAGTGTAACGTGTCTACTTTGGACAAAATTCATTTTAAAAAATTATAAGGTAACCTTTCGTTAAAATTTACATTGTCTAATTTCTAGACTTGACACTTTTTGATGATAACAAATGAGGAAAATTAAATATGTTTAGCACAACAGAGAAATCAAATTTAAAAGAAAAATGGGAGTCCATATCAGCGTTTTTCGCAATGCACGCAAATGATTGTGTTTTTAATATACCTG
>JAJZUR010000087.1 GCA_021848375.1 Pseudomonadota bacterium
GCTGTGCGAATTGTTCTTGATTCGTTTTTTAAAAAATTTAAAAGCTGTGTTTTATCTTGATTAGTAATCTCACCCCTAAGTAGATCAGATAATTTAAATTCTCGGATAATAGGGCGATTAGAATAATAATAATGATCATTTAGGTTGGGATCAAAAAATGGCATAAATATTTCCTCATAAATAGATAATTAATATACTGGCAAAAAAACAGAAATACGATATGTTTGACATTATATGCGCCCCTTTGTTGCTCTGCGATTTAACAATTTAACATATTGGGGCAAGCCATTTTGATACGGCGGATATGCTTCACCAGCAATAAGGGGTGCAATATATTCTCGACAGACATTGGTAATCCCATAACCATCTTCACGGATAAAGTGTTTGGGCATTTTGTTTTCTTGATTGGCGACTTTGCTTAACGGAATGACATCGATATGCCATTGATAGGGTTCTTGTGAGTCGCGAACGATGATTGGCATGATGGCATTTTGTCCTTGCAGCGCATATTCAACCGCAGCTTTTCCAAGGGCATAGGATTGTTCAAGATCCACACGTGAGGCAATATGCCGCGCAGAACGTTGCAGGTAATCAGCAACGGCCCAATGATATTTTAAACCGAGTTTTTGTTTCACCATTTGCGCAAGTTGTGGAGCGACACCACCTAATTGCGAATGACCAAACGCATCAGTAAGGCCGCTTTCCGCTAAAAATTTTCCAGACTGATCTCGAATGCCTTCTGAAGCAACAACGACACAGTAGCCTGCTTTTGCGACGGTTTCTTGTACGCGTTGGCAAAAATTGTCTTCATGGAAGGGGATTTCTGGAAATAAAATTAGATGTGGAGGATCATTTGGGGTTTTACCTACCAATCCAGCCGCTGCCGCAATCCAGCCAGCGTGGCGTCCCATCACTTCAAAAATGAAGACTTTGGTGGAAGAACTTGCCATAGAGGCAACATCTAAACTCGCTTCGAGTGTTGAGATGGCCACATATTTCGCAACCGAGCCAAACCCAGGGCAGTTATCTGTAAATGGCAAGTCGTTATCGATGGTCTTTGGGATCCCAATACAAGTGAGGGAGTAATTCTGAAGTTTTGCAAATTCTGCAACCTTATGGACAGTATCTTGTGAATCACCGCCGCCATTATAAAAGAAATAGCGAATATCATAGGCGGCAAAAATGTTGAGCAATCGTTCATATTCAGTGCGATTTTCTGCAATGCCCTTTAATTTATAGCGACAAGAACCAAAGGCGCCGCCTGGCGTATATTTTAGCGCAGCAATGGCTTCAGGTGTTTCAAAAGAAGTATCAATCAGATCCTCTTCCAGGATCCCTAATATGCCGTTATGGCCTGCAAAGACTTTTTGAATTTCTGTAGGATGCAGACGGGCAGTTTCAATTAGCCCGCATGCGGTGGCGTTAATAACAGCGGTCACGCCGCCCGATTGCGCATATAAAGCATTTGCCATCTTGTCTTCCTACCTTTCTGCCCCCGCGGCTTGCCATGGTTGGGGGTTCAGAATAAACTGAAGGTACTATTCTAGCGCAAAAAGACGCTTTCATACATTCTAAGGTGAGAAATTATGCATACTCATATTTTGGGGATCTGCGGTACATTTATGGGCGGCTTAGCCGTTTTAGCCTCAGAACTAAAGGATAAAGTGACCGGTTCGGATCAAAATGTCTATCCTCCCATGAGTACACAGTTAAATAACTTAGGGATCAAAATATTTCAAGGTTATGACGATATTTCGCAATTAAATCCCAAGCCCGATCTCGTTGTTGTGGGTAATGTGATGTCACGAGGATCTCCTGTGATTGAGGCATTGCTCAACCAAAATCTACCGATGTTGTCGGGGCCTGAATGGCTTCTGCGTTACGTGCTTTCAAAGCGTCATGTCATTGCAATTTCGGGGACCCATGGTAAGACGACGACGACCAGTATGGTGGCATGGATTTTAGAATGCGCTGGTTTAGATCCTGGCTTTTTAATTGGCGGGGTACCTAACGATTTTGGGATCTCTGCGCGTTTAGGAACTGGCACTCATTTTGTGGTAGAAGCGGATGAATACGACAGCGCGTTTTTTGATAAACGTTCTAAATTTGTTCATTATCGTCCCCGTACTTTAGTTATCAATAATATCGAATTTGATCACGCCGATATATTTCCCGATCTCAAAGCCATTCAACAGCAATTTCACCATTTGGTTCGCACGGTGCCTGGGGAAGGCTTAATCATTTACCCTAAAGTAGACAAAAATGTCGAAGCAGTTTTACAAAAGGGCTGTTGGACACCCACGGTTTCGTTTGCTTTATCAAATGGCCAAAATGAAATCAATTCTGCCGAATGGATCGCCGCTAACGTCAATAAAGAAGGCAATGCTTTTGAAGTAATTTTTAAAGGCAATTCTTATGGCGTGTTGCGTTGGAATTTGCTGGGACAGCATAATATTCAGAATGCACTCGCATCGATTGCCGCGGCACAAACGGTAGGTGTTGATCCCAAGGTTGCAATAGAAGCGTTATCCCGTTTTCAAGGGGTTAAACGACGTATGGAATTAAAAGGAACCAAGCGCGGAATAGAGGTGTATGATGATTTTGCACATCACCCAACCGCCATCAGTACCACGTTGGCAGGATTACGTTCCAAAGTGGGTAATAGCCGAATTATTGCGGTCTTAGATATTCGTTCTAACACTATGAAAGCGGGCTACCATCAAGCAGAACTTGCCGAATCCGTTAATGCTGCAGATACGGTGTATTTTTATCAATCACCAGAGGTGGTTTGGGATGTTCAGAAAGTCTGGAAAGCATCCAATAAGCCAGGTGGGGTATATCAAGATATCCCACAGTTGTTAAATAAGCTAACAGAAATTGTTAGGAGCGGCGATCAAGTGCTTTTCATGAGCAACGGCGGGTTTGGTAATATTCAGCTGAATTTGTTAGAGAAATTATCGTGATTACTTTCTTGACTGGATTCCTGCTTTCGCAGGAATGACACGCTTAATTCGATTTTAACAACAAAACCTTATGATTATTGGCATTTTTAGCAGTGAACGTATGCATTTGCACGTTACCTTCGGCTTTTAGCCCCAAGGTGAGTTGTTTTAATATATCACCAATATAAGGATGTTCAAGATACAGGGTGACTAAAGGCAATGGATGAGCTGCTTCTTCTAAACGAAGCGTTCCTACCCATAAGGAAAGATTGTTTTGAGTAAGATAGTCTGATTGCCAGAGCTGTAAAACCAAACGATCCTGTTGATTCAGCGCTTTTGTGACGGTAATCACGGGCAATCGATCACGGTGGAATTTGGGTAAAACAGGAAATAGAATAGGTGAGGGATTACTGGCTAATAACATAACGCTGGTTTTAAAATTTAATTTGGGTGCTACTTTCCAGCCTGCATGCTCTAAAATATGTTGAATATTTTCTAAACTGCCTAGCCATTGTACATCAAACACTGTTGCTTGACGTTTAAATGCGCCAGTTCTGTAGAGTCCGTTGCTTGGGCCATGCCCTGTCCACCAGCTTTTTTCTTCTAGTGTTTGTATAGGCCATTGTCTTACTAATTCTTGTTGGAGGAGAGGATAAGAATGCGCGCGATAAATACCAAACATAACGGCAATCGTGATAAGGCCGGGCAATAAAATGGCACGAATGGGGACGTGTCTTGATACCACGCGTCGAAAAACAAAGGTTCCTAAAGCAACAAACGCAGCGCCCAACGTTAGGCTGCCCATCACATCGGTAAACCAGTGCATACCTAAATAAATTCTAGACAATGAAATCAAAATAATGATTGGGATAACGATGAACCAAGGGATCCAACGGTGTTTAGCGGAGAGAGAATGTTGAATAAAGGCAGCAGCAAGACCAAAAACTAATGTGCTGGATAGGACATGCGCGCTTGGATATGCAAAGTGATCAAATACATATTTTAATCCTTCAGGTCTTGGGACCATAGTTTCATTTTTGGTAAAGAAACCAGCGATAAAGCCGACCGCAATGGTGAGTATCCATACGGTGGCGGTTCTATATCGCTTGCGCCAAAGTAGCCAGAGGCCAATGACAGCTGCAGAAGGCAATAATACTTCAGGATCACCAAAGCCTGTTAATAAACCGATAAGGGCAATTAATTTGTCAGAATAGAGCGCCCGGAACACTTGATATACGGATTCGTTCCAGCTCGCAATTCCCTCGGAATTTAGAACGTCATAAGTTGTGAAGACAAAGGCCATCGTACTCAACAGGAAAAGGAGCGCTATCCCGAACTGATTAACCTCAGTGCCTTGTGCAGTTTTTAATATCCTTGACAACCAAGCAATTCGATTGAGGATTTGCCAAATAAAGTTGACGAGCGTATGAACAGTCGCCGCTATCCAAGCGCCTATCAGAAGTAGTGTTTCATAAAACAACCAGAATACCAACAATAGTAAGAGTACTAAAAGTCCGGCACGACTGGCGACCTCGGAGGAGAGATTACCGAGCGAAGCGCCAATCAGGATCCCAGGGAGGCTATATAAGGGCGCCCACGCGAACGCAGAAAGAATATTAAAGAATAGAAAACGTTTAGGTGGCATATCCATCATGCCCGCGATAACCGGGATCATGGGACGAACCGGGCCGACGAATCGACCAAACACAATACTTTTGCCGCCATGATGGCGGAAGAATGTTTCACCTCGCGCTAAAAGTTTGGGAAATTGGCGAAAGGGCCAAAAATCTCGTAAGTGTTCATGATAATGGTACCCAAGCCAATAACTAATGCCGTCTCCCGCGATGGCGCCGAGAATTGCCCAGAACAGGGTTAGCCAAAAAGGTAAAACGCCGCTGCCCATCATGCCGCCGATGGCGGTCATTAATACCACCCCTGGAACAACCAACCCAACGATAGCGAGCGATTCAGAAAGTGAAATCAGGAATACGACAAAACCAGACCACATGGGATGCGCGCTGATCCAATCTAAGACTGGCTGAATAGATTCCTGAGTCATTACAAGAACTCTTTTAAATAAAATAGGAACATTATCAATAGTCTAGACGAAGGAAGCAGGTTATTTCAATAAATAATTTTAGCCAATACCCAAAGGCATACAATAATATGCAATCTTCAATAAACCCAGCGGTTGACCACGAGGGTGTGAAAATTTGATATCTGGTGTAGGGGCGGATCGCTTATATCCGCCCCGATGCGTCTGATTCACCTATATTAACTCTGTGTAGATGCTGGGGTTGTATTTTGAATGGGCTTATCTGCCGGCATTGCAACCGTAATTTTGAGATTTTTGCAGACTTGTTCCAGCAACTTTTCTCCTTTGCGATGTGTTTCAAATAAGTGTGAGATAACGGGCACAATTTTATTGGCATCAAAAGATTCGCCATCCGTATTGGTTTGAAATTGTGCCGTTTCTTTGCAGAGCGCTTCTAGTCTTGTATTTAATTTATCATTAATTTTTCCGGCATCTTCTACTTCATCTGATAAGCATAGTTTAAGAATGTCTCCTTCCAAAACCGCTATGCGTTTGTTTGCTTTTAAGAGTTTTTCAGCAAATGCGGTGAGTAGTGTCTTACTTTCATCGAAGTTAGACTGAATTTTGGCAATATTTGCCTTTGCTTCTTCCAATCCAGCAGGCGGTTGTCCACTAAATTCACCTTTGGTAAGGGGGGTTAGCAGTTTCTTTTCAAAATCCGTTAACGCTTTGTTGGTCTTCTTTTGAGTTGATTCCAGTTCATGATTGAGTTTTATTGCTTTGGTCTGCGCATCTGAAAACGCTTTGCTGATCTCGGTACTCTTTAAGGTAATTTCTTTTTTAACCACCTTTTCCAACTTATCAAGTGTGGGCACTATCAGGGTCATTTGTTCGTTCCATCCTTTCAGATCTTGAAGAACATTTTGTTTATTAAATTCACTTGCCAAGACCATACGGCAGGATATATCACTGACATTCCCTTTCTTAGGGCTGGTTTTGGTTGCCTTACTTGCTTTCATATCATTTCTCCAACAGTTAATAAAGTTAAAAAAAAGCCTTCCTTGGCCAAAGAAAGGGTTTCTCCCTTTCGACAGTTCCCCTTTCGGGAGTTTCATTAAACGTGGATGAGATACTTGAAACAATTCGATAGATATGCTCGGCAAAACATCGGATAAAGGGTATCGATCACAATATTTTATGGGTTCTATGAATATTTGAATGGGTGATTTATTATAGGCTCTATCAAATTAACTCTTTGATGATGGAGCGATGAATGAATAGCGAACAGTTATTTAAGATGGCATTGGGAATAGAGAACCCTTGGGAA
>JAJZUR010000088.1 GCA_021848375.1 Pseudomonadota bacterium
CAAGAAGATAAACCATAGTTAAAATGCGCCGAGTGTTGTAGGATATTAACCATATAATCTGTCAGAGTTTGGTGTTTATCCAGGATCTAGAGATCCAAACGATATGCTAGTGGCCTTTTTGCATGGCGGATAAAGCAAGGTAAATACCTTATATTCTTGTTCAGGATCGGTATGATATTATCAGTGATTTGTTGAAGCATTAAAGTTATTTGCTAAGGAATGGCAAAATGAAACGACTCGTATTACTGCTTTGTTGGATGTTAATGGCAACCCCGCTATGTGCAACAACTCTTAATTCACGCGCAGATGAAATCAAGATCGATCCTGCTTCTATTCCAGAACCTCCGCTCAACCGAACCAAAAAAAGTTTTGTAACCCGGAATAAATTTGGATTTGATGCAGTCCGTTCTGAGCACAATTGGGTGATCGATACCTTTCTCACTGATGTGAAACCAAAGATGACGGTGTTAGACGTTGGTGCCGGTTATGGCGCTTTATCGCGCGAAACATTGGATCGGGGTGCAACCGTTATTAGTAATGATATTGATTGCAAACATCTATTATATATATTAAAACATCTAACACGCGAAAAACGATCACGATTGCATTTAAACTCAGAAGATATTCGCACACTTAAATTAGAAAATAACAGTCTCGATCTCATTGCGTTTGATCAGGTTTTACATTTTTTTAAAGGCGCTGAGATTGACGCTCTCTTAACCAAAAGTTATCGGTGGTTAAAACCACATGGAAAAATTTATATTATTGTGATGTCGAATGAGCATCACAGTTTTCGACATAAGATCGATTATGATAAAAACAAGGAGTGGCCAGGTGAAGACTTAGTCGTTCCCAGAAAACATTTGCCAAAACTTGCATACGCCTTGCCTGCTACCGTTCATGTCATGTCCATTCAAACCCTGCGGAACCATTTGGAAAAAATAGGTTATAAAATAGAACGCGCTGATTATGTTCCTGTAAAGAATGGTGGCGGCCATCGCATTAAAAGAAAGAATGCTGAGGGTGATAACGATAAAGATTTGATAGGAATTATCGCTGTCAAAGAATGAAGCAAAGAGCAAAGGGGTCAAGTCTAGATTTTCTACTTTTCGATTTGTCAAATTTCTAGACTTGGCCCCTTGTTTTGTTAGGATCGGCAATAAGATCGGCAAAAAATATGCTACACTATAACTTATGAGTGAATTTTATGACCGCATCAGCCAAATGGAGCCTTTGTTACCCTCTCCTATGCCAGAAAGGTTGAAGGAATTAGCAATAGAGCTTATTCGTCTCTCGACGCAATTGGGGGCTATGTTGCCCCGCATTACGCGTTTATCCGTATTAGAATTATTCAGGTAAATGAACAGTTATTATTCTAATTTGATTGAAGGTAATAATACTTCACCGTGGGAAATTCAAAAGGCATTAAGGCAGGATTTTTCAAAAGAACCAGCGAAGCGTGCTTTGCAACAAGAAAGTGTTGCGCATATTGATGCACAAAAACAAATGGAACGACGTCTGCACGAGGAGCCAGATCTAGAGATTTGTTCTAGTGATTTTATCGTTTGGATCCATAAAATTTTCTATAATTCCCTTCCCAATGAATTAAAAATAATTAAAGGAACTGCGGGACGAGAACATAAAGTTATAGGAGGTGAGTTGAGGAAACAGCAGGTGACAGTCGGCGCACACCTTGCACCTACTTATTCTGTTCTCGAAGCTTTTTTAAATCGTTTTCATGAAGTATATGAACCAAATAAACTTAACGCGATTGAGCGAGTAATTGCTTCTGCTTGCGTTTATTTTTTTCCAAATATTTTGCCAAAAAAAGCCCAGCTTCAAACAGCCACCACATCGGCAGCGCCAATAAAATTTGAGAAACCACATCGGGAGGTGTTAGCAGCATACCCACCACAAATGCAAGCACAATAATATAGGGTCTTAAATGTGCTAATTTTTCGCTTGAGATTAAGCCAGAGCGAATACAGGCGACAGTCACAATCGGTACCTGGAAAGCAATCCCTCCTGCAAAGAGTACGGTTAAGACAAAATCCAAATACGCTTTGATGTCGGTCATTACGGTTACGCCTTTGGGGGCGCAGTTGGCAAAAAAACCTAATGCCATTGGGCACATAATAAAGTAAGCAAAAGCAACACCACCATAAAACAACAAGGTACTGGTTAACATAAAAGGCAATATATTGCGTTTTTCGGTGCGATATAAACCAGGTGCAATAAAAGACCAGGCTTGGTACAAAATAAACGGGATAGAGATAAACAAGGCTAAGATCAATGCCAATTTCATTGGTACCATAAAAGTCGCAGTCACTTCGGTTGCAATAAGCCTACTGCCAGCGGGTAATTGTTTAAGGAGGGGTTTTGCTATAAGGGTGTAGAGTGATTCATCAATTAAAAATAGACCTAAGAACAATAGCAGCACGATGATGCTAGATTTAATCACCCGTGATCTGAATTCGATAAGATGGGGTAGATAAGTATTCACAATAATTGGTTATATTTTCCAACAATTTGTTGATACCACATCCGACAATGCATAATGCATTTTCCAAGCAGATAAGCCATTTCGGGTAATCGTTCAGGTTTGATAACCACCAGTGCAACCAGCAAGATAACTACCCATTCCCAAATATTCATCATTGGGGTTTATTGCTATCTTCTGGTTCTTGTAATCCTTTTCTAAAGCTACGAACTGCTTCACCGAGATCCTCGCCGATGCTGCGTAATCGTTTAGTACCGAATAATATTAATGCTATGAAGAATATCAACAATAAAGAACCAAAACTAATGCCGCCAAAACCCATGATGATGCTCCTTTAAAATTTTGGTAAATACCCACTATGCTTTGCGCCAAGCAAATGAAAGTGGATGTGATCAATAATTTGCCCGCCGCCTGGTCCGGTGTTAATCACTGTACGAAAGCCGCGTTCTAAACCTTGTTCTTTTGCTAATTTAGGTAATAGCAGTAGCATTTCTGCTATTAACGGCCCGTGTTGTACTTTTGCGTCTATCAAACTGGCAATATGTTCGCGCGGCACAATTAAAAGATGTACCTCCGCTTTGGGGTGAATATCTCTAAATACCACCATTTTTTCGTTCTCATAAACAAAGTCAGTTGGCAGATCTTGTGCGATGATCTGACAAAATACACAGTTAGCCATTAAATATATCCCCCCAGTACGAACCATATCATGCACAGGCTAAACCCTAACAGCAATCCAATGCAAATGTCTTTTGCGGAAAATAATGCTGTTGCTTTGGGTGTAGAGGCTGGAACGGTTGTGATTGAGTGGGGTTCAATGGAAGCGGGGGTCTTTGTAAATCGAGATAATGCGTCAAATACTAAATTGGGGATCTCCGGTAATTTTTCTAACCAGTGTGGTGCATAGGTTTTTACCATGTGTAGCAAGGAGGGTAACCCGATCTGCTTTTTCATCCAAATCTCTAAAAAAGGCTTTCCGGTATTAAAAAGATCAATAGTGGGATCTAATGCGCGGCTTAACCCTTCAATATTGACGAGTGTTTTTTGTAATAAAATGAGTTGAGGTTGAATATTGATTTGATGTTCCCGAGCCAATTGGAATAACCGAAATAATAATTGGCCAAATGAAACTTCAGACAATGGTTTTTCTAAGATAGACTCACAAACCGCTCGGATCCCAGCTTCGAATTGATCCATTCGGGTTGTTTTTGGGATCCAACCGGATTCAACGTGCAATTCTGCGACTCGCCGATAATCTCTTTGCAAAAGCGCCCACAGATTTTCAGCAAGATAATGCTGATCATGAGGGCTTAAAGTACCCATAATCCCAAAATCCAGCAAATTAAAACAGAGATCTTGTGGGTTTCCATCTGCAACGAGAATATTGCCTGGGTGCATGTCGGCATGAAAAAAACTATTGCGAAAAACTTGGATGAAAAATATGTCAATCAATTGATGCGCCACGATTTTTAAGTCAAAGCCTTTTTGTTTGAGTAGCTCAAAGTTTGAAATAGGGGTGCCATAGACGTGTTCCATCACTAGCACATTATGGCGGCTATATTCCCAATAGATCGTTGGGACATGGAGGATTTTTGAAGTTGAAAAATCTCGTTTTAATTGAGAAGCATTTGCCGCCTCGCGGATCAAATCCAATTCGTTATAGAGGACATGCTGAAATTCCGCCACAATGTCGAGTGGTTTAAAGGTTTTTGCCGCTTTCCAATAACGATTGGCGAGCTTTGCTATGCTTTGTAATAATTCGACATCTCGTTTAATTAAAGCATGAATATTTGGACGTAAGACTTTGACCACAACGCTACGATCATCTAAAAGAACGGCGGCATGTACTTGAGCAATGGAAGCAGAGGCAAGTGGAGTTGTTTCAAAATCCCGAAAAATGTCTGAAAGCGGTTTTTGCAGTGCGGCTTCAATAAATTGTTTTGCCTGTATTCCCGGAAAAGGCGGGACTTGATCTTGAAGTTTCGATAGTTCTTGAATAATATCTTCGGGTAGAACGTCGTAACGAGTGGATAATATTTGGCCAAACTTAATAAAAATGGGTCCTAATTCTTCCAATGCCAGACGGATGCGTATTCCTCGCGGTTGTTGACGTCGTCCATTCCAACGTGCCAGCGAAAACCAAGCTAAAAACCGAATTGACCGAAAAAGATGAGTGGCCAGAATGATTTCATCTAAACCATGCTTTGAAAGAACATAACTAATATGGAACATTCTGAAAAAGTGGTTCAAAGAATGCATTTTATTGAAGTTCCCGCGGTTGTTTTTGCATAAATTCATCCATCCGAAGTAATAGCCGTTCGGTATTCGCACGTAACACATCTACATTGTTTAAAAATTCTTCGACTTCTCCTCGCGTCGGTAAAACCTTTATTTCTTCTGTCAGATATTCAGCAATACTATGTTGAGTGTTGTCTAGTAAGACTTGTTGGCTTCTTTTTGCACTCCGTAATATCGTACCGATTTGATGGGCAAAAATATCGCCGGTCCATTGCGAAAGATATTCTTCCCAATCGATGTTTAAATTTGAACATAAAGATTGTAATGTTTCTAGGGTTTCCGGATCGCCGGTAAAGGAAAGACCACACTCCGCGGCGCCCCTCGGATCTCGGGTACGTGCGAAATGAAGATAAGCGTGCAGGGGGCCGCGAATAATCGCATCAGAAGAAGAGAAGGTTAGATGAAGGCATTTTATGCCTAATGGTGAAAACTGTATGAAAAAATTTTTAGAACTATAGCTTAAATTTATGTTAATTTCAATTTTTTTTCCCTGCAGTTTTTTTAGAAATTGAGACGCCTTTGGATCTAAAGATAAAGTCTGGTTAATGAGGATTTCTAGAGGTCGTATCATTCAGTTTTTATTCCCATATGGATGGCACAGATCCCATCATTTAAGTTCTGGTACTCACACTGATTTAATCCGGCTTCCTGCATCATCGCTTTTAAAGTTTCTTGATCAGGGTGCATCCGAATGGATTCGGCAAGATAGCGATAACTTGCTTCATCCTTTGCGATCCATTTACCAAGTTTTGGTAGAACTGAAAAAGAATAGGCATGATAGAAATCATTGAATATGTTTGAAGATACTTTGGAGAATTCTAAAATGACCACTCGTCCGCCCGGTTTTAAAACACGCACCATTTCTGAGAATACTTTTTCTTTATACGTTACATTGCGAAGTCCAAAGGCCATTATTATTCGATCAAAACAGTTATTCTTAAACGGCAGTATTTCAGCATTGGCTTCTACCAATGAAACGGGTTGTAAAATCCCTTTATCAATCAGACGTTTACGTCCTTTTTGCAGCATGGCATCGTTGATATCGGCGAGAATGACTTTACCGGCAGATCCCACTTGTCTTGCAAATTGTTGGGAAAGATCGCCTGTGCCGCCTGCCAGATCTAAAACGTAATCGGTGGGACGAATATGACAACGGCTGACTGCTATGCGTTTCCAAATACGGTGTAAACCAAACGACATCAAATCGTTCATCAAATCATATTGGTTTGCAACCGATTGAAAAACCGATTTTACTCGCTCAGTTTTATGGGCAGTTGGTATAGATTGATAACCA
>JAJZUR010000089.1:0-657 GCA_021848375.1 Pseudomonadota bacterium
TTTATTCAACAAAGCCATTAAAAATCAAAAGATGTCAGACAACCAAAGGCTTAAGTTATTAAACTTATTTTTTATGTATCTTTTTTGAGTTGACATTCAAGACAAATAAGAACCACTATTATAAATATAAATTACGAGAGGAGCTAAAGATGTTAACAACAAATTTTTTTATAGATATCATTGAAATGATGTTTGGTCTTGGAATGTTTATTAATGCATTTCTTTTCCTGCCGCAAGCCTTTAGGATATATAAAGAAAAATCTGCCGTTGGCGTATCATTATCAACATTTGCGGGTTTCTTGATCATTCAATTATTCATTATTTTACATGGCATTATTCATCAAGATTATCCGTTAATTTTGGGTTTTTCACTGAGCATGTTAACCTGTGGATTGGTGGTAGCTTTTACATTATTCTACAAATCAAAAAATAATAAAAAACTGGTGTGAATATTAGCGTAAAAGAAAGGTATTGCTGAGCTCATTCCCCCCTCAGATACTACCAACAAACCAAAGATGCCAAACATTGGAAGAAGCGTTATTTTTTTCGAGCATCAAAATAAGTATGGTGAAAGCATTGAAGGAATTGTTCTCGGATTTCTTAACATTGATGCTTCACGGCCTAAATTTAATTTGAAGGTATAAAATATACATCCAA
>JAJZUR010000089.1:667-6047 GCA_021848375.1 Pseudomonadota bacterium
AAAAATGTAAAATAATACTATACAACTCACATTCCGCACCAAAATCTTATCTTTTTGAATTTATTGAAGATATTTTTTGGAAACTTAACTCGGAAAAAATTATTTTGTTTGAAAAAACAAAAGGTTACAATTTTGGTGCGGAATGTGAGATAAAATATACATCCAAGATAATTTTAGTCAAAAAACTTACTTTTGTGCTTTTTAATAGACAAATAGTCGGGGGCTCAAGTATGCTACGCCTTTCCGGAACCCTGTTAATGTCATAGAGTTATGAAACCAAATTCCGATAACTTAGTGGAAATACGCGACTTGCATTACAGTCGAAACGCACATGTCGTTTTTGACGGGGTTAATATCACGGTGCAACGCGGCAAAGTGACCGCTGTCATGGGTCCGAGCGGCTGCGGAAAGACGACTTTATTGCGCCTCATTGGTGGGCAATTGACCCCTGATTCTGGCTCTGTGATCGTTAATGGAGAACATATTCCACGGCTTTCAAGGGAGCGGCTCTATGAAGTGCGGCGCCAAATGGGTATGCTCTTTCAAAGCGGTGCCTTGTTTTCCGATATCTCCGTATTTGAAAATGTGGCATTCCCCTTACGTGAACACACGAATTTACCAGAAGCAATGATTCGCGATCTCGTCTTGATGAAACTCCAAGCGGTAGGGCTTCGTGGAGCACGGGAATTGATGCCGTCCGAACTTTCTGGGGGAATGGCAAGACGTGTGGCGCTGGCGCGTGCGTTGGCGTTAGATCCTTCTTTAATCATGTTTGATGAGCCGTTTACCGGACAAGATCCGATATCCATGGGCGTATTGGTACAATTGATCCGCTTACTAAATGATGCTTTAAAAATGACAACCATTATTGTTTCTCATGATGTGCAGGAAACCGTCAGTATTGCCGATTATATTTATGTTATTGCAGATGGACATGTGGTGGGGGAAGGTACGCCCGAGACCCTGATGCAAGAAGGAACTGGATGGGTGCAACAATTTATGCAAGGGTTGCCAGATGGGCCAGTCCCATTTCATTATCCCGCGCAAGATTATAGTAATGACTTGTGGGGAGCCAGCCGGTGATTACAATGAAACGCCTTCAATTATTAGGTCGTACCGGCTTCTCTTTCATGGGAGATGTTGGTCGAGCAACCATCATTCTCTACCATTCTTTAATTGGAAAACCAGATTGGGTAAATGGATTTACGCGCTTGGTACAACAAATATACTTTGTCGGCGTACTGTCGTTTGTCATTATTGCACTTTCTGCGCTCTTTATCGGGATGGTATTAGGGTTACAAGGTTACACTATTTTAAATAAATTTGGCGCTGAACATGCTTTAGGCCAATTGATTGCTTTAAGTTTAGTGCGAGAATTGGGGCCAGTGGTTGGCGCATTACTGTTTGCCGGTCGTGCGGGCTCTGCATTAACAGCAGAGATTGGTTTGATGAAAACTACTGAACAACTTTCCTCCATGGAAATGATGGGCGTTGATCCGTTGCGGCGGATTATTGCTCCTCGATTTTGGGCGGGCCAAATTTCAATGCCCGTATTGGCACTTATCTTTAATTGTGTTGCCATTTTAGGCGGGTACATGGTTGGTGTAGAATGGTTAGGGGTAGACAACGGCGCCTTTTGGGCCAATATGCAATCTGCAGTTGATTTTCATGCCGATGTGGTGAATGGGATTATTAAAAGCGTTGTATTTGGTACTGTCATCACCTGGATAGCCGTTTTCCAGGGAATTGATTGTCAACCGACCGCAGAGGGGATAGGCCGTTCAACAACAAAGACAGTTGTTTATGCTTCGCTCGCCGTGCTCGGGCTAGACTTTTTCTTAACCGCCGTTATGTTTGGAGATACTTAATGATGAAGATGAGAACGGTTGAAATCACCGTAGGCGCTTTAATGATTGCAGGCATTTTATCGTTATTAATGCTTGCGCTACAGGTAAGCGGGTTAAGTAATTTTTTTAGAGAAGAGCCCGGATATAAAGTTAAAGCGGAGTTTTCTAATATCGGATCCTTAAAGGTTCGGGCAAAAGTTTCAATCGGTGGTGTTGTGGTTGGCCGTGTGACCGAAATTGGTCTTGAATCCGATACGTTTAATGCAGTGGTTTGGATGGCAATTGATCCAAAACGCGTCAATAATTTACCTATTGATACCCATGCCAGTATCTTAACCGCTGGGTTATTGGGCGATAACTACATTAGTCTAACGCCGGGCTTTAGTGAAACTCAATTTTTAAAAGAGGGAGACATTATTCCCTTAGGCAGTACCGATTCTGCAGTCATCCTGGAACAATTGATTTCTAAATTTTTAGCAGGGCAAGCAAGCACTAATAATAAATCGGATCAACCGGGAGGAGAACACCCATGATAAAACAGAAAAATTGGCGTCTTTGGTTAGCGGTTATGAGCGCTATCATTTCCGTTTGTTGTATAAAGCCAGCTTTTGCAGATGAAGATCCGATAGCAATGTTAAAGGGTGTTACTGATCGAGTAATGGCAGAATTGAGAACGAACCGAGAAAGAATTCATCAACATTCAGATGAGATTTATGCGTTAGTCGATCATCTCATTATACCGTATGTGGATTTTTCAGAAATGGCGCGTTGGGTGGTTGGACGCAATGCCTGGCTAGCGGCGGATCCAGCGACGCAAGAAGAATTTGTCCGCGAATTTAAAACGATGGTTGTGCGTAGCTATGCCCGATCTTTGTTAGAATATACGGATCAACAAATCGAATTTCTGCCCTTACGAATCGGCGTTGGCAATCAGCAACGAATCCAAGTTGCAAGCTTGATTAAAGAACGTGGAAAGGCGCCGATTCATATGTATTATCACTTGATTCGTGAAGGGAATTCATGGCGAGTCTATGACATTATCATTGAGGGTGTTAGCCTAATGCAGGGGTATAGGGCACAATTTGCAGATGATATTCGCCAAAAGGGGATTAAAGCAGCTATTGAAAGAATGCAAGCGCATAATACCGGCCGTACGAAGGGTATCAATGGACAATAATGGTATTGTTTTAAAGAGCAACGTTATTGTTTTAAATGGGGTTGTTCATTTTGAGAATGTCGAATCGCTTTGGCGGCAAGGTCTTGCACTGATGAATTCACTGCAAGACATTCAAGTTGATTTAAAAGGTTTATCGCAAAGTGATAGTAGTGGTCTTGCTTTATTAACGGCGTGGGTTCGCGCTGCACGTGCACAAGACAAAAAGATTGTTTTTACGCATGTGCCGAGTTTTATGCAAGATATTGTTAGGGTTTGTGGATTAGATGGGATTCTGCCAGTATTATGGGAAAATTAATTATTTCAGGCGGCGCCCCCTTAAAAGGCGAAGTTCGGATTTCAGGGGCAAAAAATTCCGTATTGCCAATATTAGCGGCTGCTATATTAGCAACAGAGCCAGTTCTTATTGGAAATGTTCCGCATCTCAATGACGTGACAACAATGATGGAATTATTAGGCCAGTTTGGCGCCAGATTAACCGTAGATGAGCGCTTAGTGATCGAAGTGGATTCATCGCGCATTGATAAATATAATGCGCCTTACGAATTAGTACGAACGATGCGCGCCTCTATTTTAGTCTTAGGCCCCTTATTAGGGCGCTTTGGGGAAGCTACTGTTTCATTGCCTGGCGGGTGCGCTATAGGGCCTAGACCTGTTGATTTGCATGTTCGCGGCATGCAGGCCATGGGGGCAGAAATATCCATTGAGAATGGATACATTAAGGCGCACGCGCCAAACGGTTTGCAAGGGGCTACCATTGTATTCGATACGGTTACCGTAACTGGTACAGAAAATTTGATGATGGCAGCAGTGCTTGCTAAAGGGGTTACTGTTCTTAAAAATGCAGCGCGTGAACCCGAAGTACAAGATCTCGCCGATTTTCTGAACTTATTGGGCGCAAAAATCTCTGGCTCTGGAACAGATACTATCACCATCGAAGGGGTTGCAGCATTGGGTGGTGGAGAGCACCGCGTCGTACCGGATCGAATTGAAACGGGTACTTATTTGGTGGCTGCTGCCATTACACGCGGATCTGTCAAAACGAAAAACACGCGACCGGATTTATTGGAAGCTGTGTTACAAAAATTAGAAGAGGCAGGCGCCGATATTGTGTGTGGGACAGATTGGATTTCGCTTGATATGCATGGCAGTCAGCCGCTTTCGGTTGACATTAAAACTGCACCTTTTCCGGGTTTTCCAACCGATATGCAAGCGCAATTTACGGCGTTAAATGCAGTCGCAACGGGAACAGGAATTATCACTGAGACCGTTTTTGAGAATCGATTTATGCATGTTCAAGAATTGCGCCGCATGGGTGCTGATATTGGTGTTTCTGGCAATACGGCGGTTTGTCGCGGAATGCCAGCGCTAACGGCGGCGCCTGTCATGGCGACGGATTTACGAGCATCTGCAAGTTTAGTATTAGCAGCGTTGATTGCAAAAGGTGAAACCATTGTGGATCGTATTTACCACATTGATCGCGGCTATGAATGCATCGAAGAAAAATTAATGCAGTTGGGTGCGCGTATTTCTCGAATTTCAACCTAGAGGTTACATCGCAATGAATGAGAACGAACCTGGATCGGAATCAGAAATCTCCACGGAGCCCACGCGTCATCGTGGAATTTATTTACTGCCAAATTTGTTTACGACAGGCGCATTGTTTGCCGGTTTCTATGCGATTGTAGCGGGTATGAAGGGACAATTTGAACATGCAGCAATTGCAGTGTTTATTGC
This sequence comes from Pseudomonadota bacterium, assembly GCA_021848375.1. Classification (GTDB taxonomy): domain Bacteria; phylum Pseudomonadota; class Gammaproteobacteria; order UBA6186; family Azoamicaceae; genus CADEGZ01. Next base: position 5,426 of record JAJZUR010000089.1, read on the forward strand.
GATGATCATGGATACCTTAGATGGCCGAGTTGCGCGATTAACGGGTACGCAAAGTGCATTTGGCGCACAATACGATAGTTTGTCGGATATGGTTTGTTTTGGGTTAACCCCTGCATTAGTGAGCTTTAATTGGGGATTGTCTGGTTTTGGCAAATTGGGCTGGTTAGCGGCTTTCATTTATGCGGCTGCAACCGCATTAAGATTGGCGCGGTTTAATACTCAGCTTGGGTCGATCGATAAAAAATATTTTATTGGATTGCCCTGTCCTGCTGCCGCAGCCGTGGTTGCTGGATTTGTTTGGTTGGGAACCGATCTCAATATATCTGGTAAAAAAATTAGTATGATCATTGCGTTAATTTTAGTCGGGCTGGGTATTTTAATGGTGAGTAACTTGCGCTATTACAGTTTTAAAGAAATTGATTTCAAAGGTCATGTTCCATTTTTTTCAATTCTAGTGGTCGTTTTATTATTTAGTGTGATTGCCTGGGATCCCCCCTCCGTTTTATTTGTCATGTTTTTCCTTTACGCCTTATCAGGTCCTCTCTATTGGTTAAAGAATCGAAAACGCAAAGGAAAATCTTAAAATCGATGGATACTTCCCTCCTCACAAGTGATATCAGAA
>JAJZUR010000090.1 GCA_021848375.1 Pseudomonadota bacterium
TTTATTATTTCAGATTTAATGAAAAGGTGAAGTAACTTAAATAGAAAAAGGAGTAAATGTGTCTAATCCATTATTAGTATCTTCACATCATGAATTACCAGTTTTTAGTGCAATCTTTGCGATTAGAGGAAATAAAAGAACTTGAAGATTATCAAATTGATGCCTTAAATACAGATAGGTCTGAAATAACATTCGAAGATGTAAAGCAGCCTTCGCTTCCATAATTGGGTTTGTAAATTTCGGGGCCATGGGTTTAATGTAACTGACTTTCATAATTAATTTTCATTCTGTTATTGATCTTTAGTATAATTATTCCGTCGCTGGTGTAGCTCAGTTGGTAGAGCAGCTGATTTGTAATCAGCAGGTCGTAGGTTCAAGCCCTATCACCAGCTCCATATAAATCAATCACTTACGTTTCATTTCCAAACTCCCTTAAAAACCTTTTCGTAATTTTTACGGGACCTGGAAGTGGCAAACATGCGAAACCATTCATGTTGAAATGGTTTAAACATGTTGCATAACCCCACTTCTTTCTTCATTAGCACAGCGCAAGAGTGTGAGTGCTGGTCCGTTCTGGTGCACTTTACACGCCTTGTTTGCTGCTTCATAAAGATTTTCTAACTCAGCAGATGAGTAATGAGTAGTAATCCGCCCTGAGCGATGACCCAAGAGATCTTGCCGATCTTCAAAGCTAACTCCAGCCGAACGTAATCTCCGTCCGAAGGTATGCTTCAAATCATGCACGCGAACGTTAAGGCCAACTTTTTTGCGGGCCGAACGCCAGCCAGTGGTTAACATCCGGCTTACGGGTTTACCCCTAAAGCTAAACACATGTGTTAAATGTTTACCTCTTTGAGCTTCTACCACAGAACGCGCTACTTCATTACAAACGACTAAGCGGTTGTCTCCATTCTTCACAAACTCACTGGGAATAATAAACACCAACAGGTGAGGCGCTTCTGGGATTTTAACTTCCCACCTCCACTGTAACCGGCAAACTTCTTGGTCACGGGAGCCTGTGTTAACAGCACAGTCTTATCTCAACTTAGAGACACTGGCCTTGCAATCCGGCAGTTACATTGACCAGTCACTAAAGCGCACGGCTTCAGATGTTTTATACACGGTGGATTATACTAACCAGCCAGGCTTTAGTTACCTGTATATTCTCACAGAACACCAATCTTCGGTTGATACCTTTCTCCCTTTGCGTCTCTGGCGCTATATTATCTCTATTTGGAGTACTCACCTGAAAAAATATCCAGATTGCAAGCTTCCGATGGTCATGTCTTTGGTGTTCTACAATGGCAGCAAACCTTATGATGGTCCCCGGGATATTCGAGAACTCATTGAAGCACCCCCTGAACTGATAGATCCATTTTTGTTAAAGCCCTTTCATCTGGTGGATGTTTCTATGATACCGGATGAAGAAATTCGGCAAAAGCAGTGGTGCGGCCTTTTGGAGTATGCCATGAAATGCAGCCGTGCCAAGGAAGCGCTAAACTACGTAGAGACATTTATCGAGCTCCTAAAGGGAGTCTGTCAATCAGGGGGTATCGATTATGGGACGGTTGCGTTACAATATTTCATCACGCAAACTGAAACAGCTCAACCGGGTAGACTGTTCAAAGCCTTAGAGCAGGGTTTAAATGAGGAGGGTCAAATCATGGCAACTGTTGCCCAGTACTTAAGAGAACAAGGCATGCAACAAGGCATGCAACAAGGGATAGTGCGAGGTGAACAACAAGGCGAGCGCAAGTTGTTGAGCTTGCAATTAACTCGACGTTTTGGAGACATTCCTGTGCGTTATGCACAATTGTTAGAAACGGCAGACTCGGACTTATTGCTACAATGGGCAGATAGATTGCTGAATGCGGCTTCGCTGGAAAGCATTTTTGAAGAATAGGTGCTATTGCATAATAATTAATCCGTCCGTTTTCAACGCCTGTATGCCTAATTAAATAGGCAGATTTTGGGAAAAAATGCACGTTGTCAACATCAGTACTGGCTGGAACAGTGGCTAAAAAAACCTGTATCTTGGAATGGTTCGCGACCTTTTCTGGTTAATAGAAATCGAAAATTTGTGATCTCGGATGATTCCCACATTCTGTCTCTTTAGCATTATTGATGGTAATATGCCTTTTTGTGCGGGCAAATCGGTCATTTAGCAGTTATTTTATGCAACAAAATGAAGCGTTTAATCTCATGAAAATGGGGAAAAATATTTTTTTGACCGGTGCGCCTGGCAGCGGTAAAACTTATCTGTTGAACAAATATATCCGATATCTGAAGGATTATCAGGTAAAAATAGCTGTTACTGCCTCGACGGGTATCGCAGCCACTCATCTGAATGGTGTCACAATACATTCATGGTCTGGCATTGGCGTCAGAAATAGTCTCAATGAAAGTGATCTTGAAAAAATACTGACCACCCGGTTAATCAAACGAAATTACGAAGGGACTAAAACACTCATCATTGATGAAATATCGATGCTGCACCCCTATCAGCTCGATATGATAGACACCGTTTCGCGTTATATGTTAGAGGCAGATAAACCTTTTGGGGGCCTTCAAGTGATCCTTTGCGGTGATTTTTTCCAGTTGCCGCCGGTATCCTCTCTTCCATTAGGCAATGAACGACAGTTTGCTTTTGAAGCGGATGCCTGGAAAAAAAGCAATTTTCATATTTGTTATCTGAAGGAACAACACCGCCAGGGTAATGATCCTTTGTTGGCTGTTTTGAAAGAGATCAGAAGCGGTATCGCCGGAGAACAGACCAAAGTGCCTTTGCGAACCCGTTACAAAAAAGAACCTGAAGGAACCATAAAAGTCACAAAATTGTATGCGCGTAATCTGAATGTAGACGATATTAACGAGCGCGAATTGAACCATCTTCGTGGAGATGAAAAAATATTTACCATGGCAGCAACTGGTTTTAGTACTTTAGTAAATGGACTAAAAAAAGGGTGTCTGGCGCCAGAACAGTTAAAGTTAAAAGTCGGTGCTGAAGTCATGTTCATAAAAAATGAGGCGAAAGGCCAGTATGTGAATGGCACACAAGGCAGAGTCATTGGTTTTGATCAGGATGAAGGCTGGCCTGTTGTAAAGACTTATCATCATAAAACCATTGTGGCTTACCCAGAAGAATGGAAGTTTGAAGATGAGGGCGTGGTGCGTGCAACCATCACACAAGTGCCGCTTCGTCTTGCCTGGGCGATTACCATTCATAAAAGTCAGGGCATGACGCTGGATGCGGCAGAGATGGATTTAGGTGATGTTTTTGAACTGGGTATGGGGTATGTGGCTTTATCCAGAGTGCGTAGTTTGAGTGGATTAAAATTAATGAATCTCAATGAATTAGCCTTAAAGGTGCATCCTAAGATCCTTGACTGCGATAAAATGTTCAAAGAGAATTCCGATGCTTTAGTTCAATCTTTGCAAACGTTATCTCACAAAGAAATAGAACGGTGTCAAAGAAAAACGTTGATAGAGCGTTTTGAAGGTTTCATCAACGAAAAAATCAATGCGAAAAAAATAAACAAAAAAAGGAAACTAAAAAAAACAAATTCAATCCCTGCTTACCTGATGACGCTAAAAATGCTAAAGGAAAACTTGTCTATTGATTTGATAGCTAAAGAACGAGGGATTTCAGTCGATACAGTCATTAACCATATCGAAAAGCTTCAGCGTTTAAAACAAATTGATAATGTTCAGATGGCCTATTTGAAACAAACGATCCCAGAAACAGACTTTGACATCATTGGTTCTGCATTAAAAGGTTCTGAAGATGGCAGGTTAAAGCCGATACATGAAAAGTTTGAAGGCAAATATTCCTACACTGATATTAAGATGGTGAGACTGTTTATCAATAACAGATACTCAAAGAGCGATGATGTTGGGATTATTTAGAAATCGGAAATGGGCATTTTACGATTATCGGTGAGACGATGCTCTTCATCGTTCAACACACCAGCAATTGTTATATGGTAAAAAATGTTTAGAAAAAAGACATAAATAGGAGGAGTGCGTGCCTTTTAACCCTCTATCTTGCCAGCACACTCTTAGGAACTTGAATCGGTGCAAGTTAACGGCCCTTTCCACCTCATTGACAGCATTCAATAGAGCCCTTGACTTTTATTAAAAAGAAGAATAGCTTTGGTATGTCCAACAGAAATAAAAGGAAATTATTGCTATGGCGCATTTCAAGGATGAGTACGGTATTTTAGGTTTGTCAGTAACCCCAAAATTAAATCAATCTTCTTTTGATTTTTTTCATTTTTTTTACAGACTCTATCATCTCAACAAGTCTCTTTTAGCTAAATATTTCTTGAATAATCGGAACTCGCAAGATATCGAGCAAAAAAATAAGAGCCTTAGACTCAGTTTAATGTTTTTGGAACATTCGATAGAAGAATCTACGTAAATGAAAGAGAGACTCGCATGAACATTTTACCTCCCGAAGTTGATTGTCATTGGCACCAGGAGAAATCAGGTCAAACAGTTTATGTTTTTAGTCATCCCACTCTCGGCTCTTTGGGCCGCCTGAGCATTATTCCTCATTTAGGCAAAACCCGAATGGTTTGGGAACCAGTAGGAGAATACCTACAATCCTTTGTGCAGAATCTTATTGAAGAAGCCACTTATATTTTCTCACCCATGAAGTATTATTCATTGCCTTGCAGCCATTGCAATTCTACCATAGCGCGATTATTACATTTCCCTGAAGTCCAAGACTTTGATTTACTGAAAGCTTGCGCCAGCTACTATTTTGGCAAGCTTGATTTAACCATTCCTATTTGGATAATGGGAGAAGGAATAGCTTTAGAGACACTCTGGCCGATTAGAAAAATCTTTCGGGCGGTCAGTTTAGATGAATTAAGTGCCGCCGTCTTAGCATTTCAGTCAGCGCATTGTTGCCAGAAGGTTAAATTCTTACATTAGCATTTATTTTATCAGCTTTTTCCTTTAAGATTGCAAAAGAACTGTTATCCGCAGTCTCTTAGTTTTGATGATTATTTTAGCATCCTTAAGCTGCTTTTTTATTGGAAGCATTGGATTTTGGTTGGGTGATTGGAGAACCAGGGGAGATTTATGAGACTAAAAAGACCCTATATTGCCTCTTTAAATGAAGTCACTATTACTCGAGCGGACGAAACAGCGATTATCGAATATCGAGAGAAAAACGTTTCTAGTGTTAACTTGACAATCGGTCCTCAAATTCATCAAATGAGCGATGGAGATATTTTAAATGTGCATAATCATTGTATTGCAGCTCAGCTTGAATCAATGAAAGAATATCAGCATGTTGCAACTGAAATTCCGCCAGGAAAATCTCAAATTGAATATTTTAAACCAGGTGGCTATTGGACGCCACGTGGAGATGTATTGCGATGTATTATCGACAGTGATGAAAACAATGAAACGACAATTTGGATTGATAATCAGGAATTTTGTTTGAAAGGATTTGGTAAAATATTATCTGTTTTTGCAGGTTGGGGAATGCGAATTATTATGGTGCCGGAAGATGAAACTCATCAGTCGCCACCTATTGAAATAAAAGAACCAGATAGTCAAGAAACAGGTTCTTTCGCATTATCAGGAGAATTTACTTCAAAAAAAGAGCATTAGTGATAAAGGTAGTTGTAGAAGGATTTTTTACAAAGGAATGCACGTGATTCCCACGTATTTTGGTACAGCATGACTCTACATTATTTGCCACGCCGGAAATTTTAATATTATAAAAAATAGCTAAAAAACAGGGATAAAATTAACGGCGTATTGACTTATTATCAGTGAACCTTTCAAGGAAAGAAAAAACTTGCCAAAGTTACAATTTACTCATACCTCAATAATGGGTTTCGGCCAATAATTTAATGGCTGACATTTTCAATGGTTCTATGACATATGCAGCTATGGCTGCCATCAGGTGTGTCATCGCATTCCATATCGAGCGGTGTCTAGTATGCCAAATTTGGTAATGATGTTTCAGATGATCAAAAACCGTTTCAATTATATTTCTTTGATTTAAAAGTTGTCGCTCATAATCACTT
>JAJZUR010000091.1 GCA_021848375.1 Pseudomonadota bacterium
GTAAGGCATACAAATCCTCGCCAAATGGCATTTTATGTTTACCAAGGTGTAACACGACGCCGCAAACAAATTTGTCCCCTGCGGTTTCTTTAAGATCGCGCAATCCTTTAAAATCATCACTTGTCGGCGTTTCGGTGGCTTTTACTTCTATGCCGACAATTCGCCCATCATTACTTTCTAAAACAATATCCACTTCTTTATTGGCGACTGTTCTATAGTGATAGAAAGAAACGTTAGGGCTATTCCAAGCCGACATTTTGATCAGTTCGTTTAATACAAAGGTTTCTAAAATATTACCTAAGGTTTTGGGATCCAATAATAAGCCTTCTGCACTTATGCCCAATAGATTACACAAAACCCCCGTATCGCTTAAATGAATTTTTGGAGATTTAATCAAACGTTTGCCGCGATTATTGGACCATGCAGGCAAAGTGTGTACTAAGAAAAAAGTTAACAAAAGCGTAAAATATCGTTTTAATGTACTTGCTGGTATCTGTAAGCTCCTACCTATTTCATCCATATTTAATAAAGTTGCTGTTCTTGCTGCCAATAATTTCAATAAATTTGGCATTCGAGTGAGTCCCTCTATATTGGCAAGCTCGCGAATGTCTCGCTCAATAATCGTCATTACATAAGAATTAAACCAACTGCCGCGCCGTTCGGCCGATTCCCGACTTTGCACAGGCGGAAAGCCTCCCTTGACGATGTGTTCAATTATCTGTTTTTTATGAGTAGTATTTGTGGAATTTTGTGGTGTTTTTGATGCAAGCAATTTATTGGAATGATGAGAAAATAAATCCTCAATGAATGTTTCTTGTATTCCGCTTAATTCTCCTAGTGATAATGGGTGTAAAGTGAGTATTTCTATTCTGCCCGCCAATGAATCAGCAATTTTTGGCAATAGAAAAATATCGGCTGATCCAGTTAAGATAAAACGTCCCGGTGTTCTTTGCCTATCAATTTCTGCTTTTATGGGTAAAAATAACTCGGGTGCTCGCTGAACCTCGTCGATGATAATGCGTTTTGCGCTTCTATTTAAAAAAGCAATCGGATCTGATTTTGCGTTATCTAAGGTAGGTAAATCATCGAAGGTAAAATATAGAACCTCGGGGCCTTCTTCGTTCTGTAAATGTTTTACAAGTGTGCTTTTGCCGGCCTGACGAGCACCATTTAGGAAAACAACCGGTGTATCTTCCAAAGCCAGTTTAAGTTTTTCAACTAAAAATCTTTTGTACATATATGTATAATACACCATCAGGTGGTGGATTATCCACCATTTTGTAGTGAATTTTACGATATTGTAAAAATGTTATTATAAATCAAAATGTTATACATGGTGATGGGCAGCTCGGATTAATACATATCAATCGGATCAACATCCAACGACCAACGGATGCGCTTCGTCTGCGCCTCTGCTTCAATTTGCGGCACAATATGCTGCAGCCATTTTTGGATAAAGTTACGTTCAGGGGCTTGAAATAACAATTGCGCGCGATATTTGCCCAAACGGCGCTCCATGGGAGCTGGGATGGGTCCTAACAGTTTGAATTTGGTGGTAGTAGACTGAAAATATTGTTGCTTGATAGAACTTAAAAAATTCAAAGCGCGATCGAGCGTATTGGCTTCGCTTCTCATTAATACCTGATAGCTATAGGGCGGCAGCCGAGTTGCTCGTCTTTCCTGTAACAAAGCATTGGCAAAACTTAAATAGCCTTCTTCTAAGACTTTTTTTAAAAGGGGATTTTCAGGGTGACAGGTTTGTAAAATAACCTGCCCTTTTCGCTCAGCACGTCCGCTGCGGCCCGCCACTTGCGTAATCAGTTGTCCCATTTTTTCGAGACTTCGAAAATCAATGCTAAATAACGCTTGATCAATATCGAGAATAGCAACCAACGTCACGTTTGGAAAATGATGGCCTTTGGCAATCATTTGCGTGCCAAGTAAGATGCTTGCTTCGTTATTGCGGATGCAATCAATGGTCTCTTTGAACGAGTCCTTTTTGCGTGTGGTATCGCGATCGATTCGAATAATCGTTTCATTTGGGAAGTGTTTTTGTAGAGCAGTTTCTAAACGTTCGGTACCCACGCCAATGGGTTTTAAATCTTTGTAATTGCAAGATGGACATTCAGGATATAGTGGAATGACCGTTTCACAATGATGGCAGTGTAACTGCTGCAATTTATAATGTAACGTCATTCTGGCATCGCAATTTTTACATTGAGCTACCCAACCGCAGCTAAAGCACATTAATTGCGGTGCAAATCCGCGGCGATTCAAAAATAATAAGATTTGTCCCTTTTCGGTTAAATGCTCGCGCATTTTTACAATTAATTGTGCGGACATGCCAGCCTCTAATTTTTTATGCCGAATATCAAGCACTTGCAAAACCGGAACGCTTGCATTGCCCGCGCGCAGGGGTAATTTTAAATGTTGGAAACGTCCGAGATGAATATTATGAAGCGTTTCTAGGGAAGGTGTTGCCGAACCTAATAAAATGGGGCATTTTTCTAAAGAAGCTCGCATAATTAAGAGATCGCGCGCATGGTAACGAAACCCATCCTGTTGTTTAAAAGAAGAATCATGTTCTTCATCAATGATGAAAACACCGGGTGATTTGAGCGGCACAAAAGCTGCAAGACGAGTGCCAATCACAATGGGGGCAATGCCCGTTCTGGCATTTTCCCATGCTTCAAAGCGCTTTTTTTCGCTAAGAGAAGAATTCAGTACAGCGATAGGAACAGAAAAACGTTCTTCGAAGCGTTTTACCAATTGTGGAGTTAGACCAATTTCTGGAACCAACACCAACGCTTGTTGACCAGTTTCTACTAGACGTGCTGCAATTTGCAGGTAAACTTCGGTTTTACCACTTCCGGTAACGCCATCTAAAACAAAGGTTTTGAATTTTCCAAAGCTATTTTGTACGGCAGTAACGGCTTCTCGTTGTGCGGAATTTAAGGTGAATTTTGGGGGTTCTATTGTCGTTATTTCTTTTTTTTCTAAAAATGTAGGATTAAGTTCTAATGCATTTAATTTCACAGGTTTTTTCAACGGTTTTTCTTTAGCGTTTTTTCGTAAACGATTGGGAAGTGCGGCTTCAAATACTTCTCCTAACGGACATTGGTAATAGCGGCTCGCCCATAAGATCAGATCTAAGAGGGTAAGTGAGAATAAAGGTTCCTTATCTAAATAAGCATAGGCTTGCTTTAATTTTTCAATGGGATAATCACTCTCTTCCGAGATACTAACAATGACCCCGATTTTTTTCTGATTATGATTCCCAAACGGCACCAATACCCGCATTCCAGGCCTGGGTTGTTGTGCAACTTCCGTGTTGGGTGGTAGATAATCAAATAATTGACGTAAGGGTACCGGGATAGCAATTTTAAGGATAGGTAACTTTCTCGGCGTATTAGTCAAATATTTCTATTTCCTGCTGAGGGGTAAAAGATTTAGTCGGATATTCACTTCGAGGCTCATTGCGATTAAAAGAGCGCCGTAAAAATCTAACTACTCGTCGTTCTCGTGGGGGCTCGTTGTGATAGAGTACTTGGTTATACTGAGGCGCATTATTATAGTTATACTGAGGAGATTGGTTATAGTGAGAAGTAGGTTGCCATGCTGAGGTTTGTTCTTGTGCTAAATGACTCTCGTTTATTTCTTCAAAAAGCTGCAAAGCTTCTTCGGTACTGCGCCGTCGCGTCGATAGACCTTTTACCATTACCACTTTTTCAAAATGCCCATGTCGGATCTGTAAAGTAGCGCCAATTTCAATTTCTCGACTGGGTCGTGAGCGTTCACCATTGTAGAAAATTCTGCCCTTTTCAACGGCAGCTCTCGCCACAGCGCGTGTTTTGAAAAAACGCGCAGCCCATAACCATTTATCAAGACGCACCTTTAAGACACGTTCTTCGCCCGACTCCGAGGATTCGAAATTAATAACTTCACTGTCATCTTCATCCGCAAAAAATTGAAATTTCTGATCCATAAATAAAAGTTTCCATCATATTGTGTTAACGTCTCTAAAAATTCATTACGGATGATAGCAGAATTGTTTAAAAATTGTCAGGTTCCTTAAAATTCTTTTTTCGCGTCTCAAATCGCGGTACACTGAGACGTGAATACCCAATATAAAGAATGGATCCCAAGCGTTTTAGCACTTGCAAGAGAAGCGGCAAGTGCTATTCGTGCGGTTCAGGCACGTAAAATCTACGAAATCAAATCAAAGTTAGACAATTCACCAGTTACTGAGGCTGATCTGGTTGCACATCGTATTATTGAAGAAGGGTTATTGGCACTGGATCCAAGGCTGCCGATCATTTCGGAAGAAGGCGCCGCGGTACCCTTTGAAGTTCGATCCCAGTGGCAGCAATTTTGGTTAGTGGATCCTTTGGATGGTACACAGCAATTTATTCGGGGGACGCCCGAATTCTCGATCAACATTGCTTTGGTTGAAAATCAACGTCCGGTTTTGGGGGTTGTTATGGCGCCTGCCTTAGATCAGTGTTATTGGGCGGTTCAGGGCGAGGGATCCTACATGGAAAGCTTCCCGAGTTCTTTTGTTCCCATTCATACCGTGCATCCTTATCATTCTCCCATTAAGGTGGTGGTTAGTCCGCGCCATCAGCCATCCATGCCATCTTGGATAGCGCTCAGTGAACGATTATCGGAATATGCATTAAGTTATTGTGGGAGCGCGTTAAAAATTTGTTTGGTGGCGAGGGGAGAAGCTGATCTCTATCCTCAGTTAGGACCGACCAGTGAATGGGATACGGCTGCAGGGCAATGCCTATTAGAAGAAGCAGGTGGATTACTGGTTGATTTAAGTGGGAAACCTTTGCGCTATAACACCCATGCTACCCTAAACAATCCAGGGTTTTATGCAATGTCTGATGTGGCTTTACGACCACTTTGTTGTGGATAAAACGCTTATGACCTCTCTTTTATGATCATATGTTGCGGGTTACAAAGGTCGTTCATGGGAAAATACACGTCAGCTAAAGCTTACAAGGCTGTGGATAACTCTGTGCATAAATCTAATCTTAGTGTTGTCTGCTAACCCAAGCAGAAAAACCTAAGCTGTTAGCATCAATTTTGTTTCACGTTGATTTTTAAAGAAATTTTGTATAAAAAGATTGATTTTTAAAACTTTTTACCCGACTGACATGGGTTGGATAACGACTGTTTAAATTTATTTTAACTTGTTAATAACTTTTGTTATTTAGCGTGAATAAAAGATTGATAACTCAACTAAAAAATATTTCATTTTTAAAGCGGGATTGAAGAATAGAATTGCCATGTGGATAACTTTGTGCATAAGGAGGAAAGCCACTTTGAATTTAGGGTTTTATCTAAAGGCAATTTAAATATAAATCTTTTACCATATCTTTATGTCTTTATGTGGCATAAGGTGATGACATGAAAGGAGGAGTGGTATGACGACATTTGTTGGCACCCAAGAAAATTTTATCGATGCCCTAAAGAGTTTAATTGAATTGGATTATGCGGCGATAGCCTCTTATGAAGAGGCCATTCAACATTTAACTAATCATAAATATAAAAATAATTTACAAGAATTTAAAGGAGATCATGAACGGCATATTGTGGAACTGGGTAATATCGTTAGAAATTTAGGAGAAGAGCCCCCTCAATCTGCAGGGATGAAACAAATATTAACGCAAGGAAAGGTTGTTTTTGCTAATTTATTAGGGGATAAGGCAATACTTAAAGCGATGAAAACTAATGAAGATGATACGAATGTTGCTTATGAACGTTTAAACTCACATCCTGGTAAATTAACCGAAGCTATCATGGCATTAGAACAGGGTTTGCGTGATGAGCGTAGGCATCGTGCCTGGTTAATAAACGAGATTAAAGAATCCGAAAAAGCAACTGAAAAAGAAAACGCCGCGTAGCAGGGCATATGCAGGGGGGAGTGACTGATTTTGCTTCAAAAAGGCAGGAGGGTGATAGTGGAAGAAGACGAGAATATAGATAACATTTCTGTCTTAAAAGAGCAAATAGAAGAAGCATTAT
>JAJZUR010000092.1 GCA_021848375.1 Pseudomonadota bacterium
GCCTAGCACGCCCTATATGGAAAAAGTGAAAATACTTAGAGAAGCTTTTAAAGAAGGTGCCCTTGTTATTGCTGAAGAATTTAATACAAGTTTATGGCCTAATAAAATGTTAAACAATTATTTGATGGGTTTAAATGAAGAGGGTAAGTCTGCTAAAAACCCAGGTTTTATGTTTATTGGAACCCAAAATCCGCCATCCTTTGTGGGTCGTGCAGAAGAAGATCCCGCTATTCGAAGAAGGGCTATAAAGTTCTCCTTGGATTGGCCAACCATTAGTGCAGATAAAGAGAAAAAACTGCATGTTGAAAGAAAAGAACCAGAATTGGTATCTTCGCCAGCAATGCGATTTTCTGGTTCCCTAGTTCCAAAAGAATTTAAAGGAGTAGAAAGCGAGCATACTTCGCTTAACAAGACGGCAGAAGAATTAGCTAAGGAAAACCAACATGATCAGACTGCACGTTTAATTAATCAGTTTAATTCTCAAAGGAAAGTGCCGTAGGTGACCGTAACAGATGATAATGATAGCAACACCCCAGAAGGTTTTGAATCAGTATATGGGGTACCCATCATGACTTTACAGTTTCATCCTGAAAGCTGTTTGTCAAATATGGACAGAGAAGCAGATGCTTCAGATATCGTAAAAGAGTTTAGTCAACAAATTTTTCGTGCTCATTACAAATGGCCTTAACCTATCAACGTAAGAAAGCCATGATAAAAGAGCTAATATTGAATCATTATTCTAAAATTAGTGTTACAGAGAATAAGCAAGAAGCGGCCCTGAATTTGGATGCCGCATCAGCTGATGCTTCTTTGGAAACTGAATCGAAAGAAGATTCAAAAGTCTCTTCTTTGCCGCAGTTTTCAAATTTTCAAGCAAAAGAGACTAGTAAAATTAATAACGCGTCGACTATCCTGTTGGAAAAAGCATCAAACCCATTGACTAAGTCTAAGTCATAATGATAATCTGAAAATCAATTTTAAAAGGGTTTGATAGACAATGCTCATTTTTAAGCAAGTCAGCAGACATTTTTTAAGAATTCATATTCATTAACTGTATCCTTGGAGTTATCTCACAATGCTCAGGAGTTTAACCAACTATATATTAGAGATCAAAACTTGTATTGATCACGTTCATTTGAAATTGCTAAAATCATTATTTCTAGTGATGTAACAGGCATTGGGGATAAATAATATGTTTAAATTATTTTTAAGAAGCGCGTTTTTATCCATTACCATGATGCCTTTGACCGCAAATTGCCAAAATTATTTGCCTCCTGTTTTTGCCGATGATGATAGGGCAGCCAAAGTGCAAGCCGTAATGCCTGCGCTTGATAAAATGTATAAAGAGTTTGCTGAAAACAATCACTTTCCTGGATATGCTTATGGCATCGTATTAGATGGTAAGCTGATACATTCAGGCAGTGGCGGTTATTCTAATATTGAGAAAAAAATCCCTGCCAATGTTCAATCGATGTTTCGGATTGCTTCAATGACCAAAAGTTTCACAGCAATGGCTATTGTAAAACTTCGAGATGAAGGGAAACTAAGATTGGATGATCCAGTTTCGCTTTATATTCCCGAAATGAAAAATCAACATATGTTGATGGATTCACCAATAATAACGGTTAGGGATTTGTTAACGCATTCGGCTGGTCTTCCTCAAGATGATCCCTGGGCTGATAGATATTTAAACAAAACTGATGCAGAATTAATTGCTATATTGAAAAGTGGAGTAACGTTTTCTAATTGTCCAGAAACAACCTATGAATACAGCAATTTAGCGTATGCAATGCTAGGCTTGATTGTTAAAAAGGCCGCCGGCACTTCTTATCAAGCTTATATTACCGAAAATATCTTAAAACCCTTAGACATGCAACAAACGGCCTGGGAATTTGCGAAAATTCCCTTTAATCAACTTGCACAAGGTTATAAATGGGACAATGGCCAATGGGTATTGCAAGAAATGCTGCATGATGGCAGCTTTGGCGCTATGGGCGGCCTGATAACTTCTGTTGAAGAATTTAGCCGTTATGTTGCACTTCACCAGTCTGCTTGGCCGCCACGTGAAGCTGCTGAAACTGGTCCACTCAAAAGAAGTTCAATGCGCGAAATGCATCAGCCGTATCGCTTTATTGAATTAAACACAGAAGAAGATTTTTTAACCGAAAAAATGAGCGCAAGAACCAGTGGATATGGGTATGGCTTGAAATGGTCAAAAAATTCCGATGCGAATCAGATGGTAGGACACAATGGCGGATTACCTGGTTTTGGTAGTAATTGGCTCTTTATGCCGGAACATGGCGTTGGCGTGATATTATTGGTGAATAGCACTTATGCGAATGCAGGAAAAATTAATCAACAAGTACTGAATACACTCGTTCAAAAAGCGCACTTAAAGCCTAGGCAATTACCGCCTTCCCGCATCTTGCAGGAAAAACAAGCTGCCTTAATTAAATTGTTGCCGCAGTGGAAGTCTGCTGAGACAAGCGGATTATTTGCAGATAATTTCTTCTTAGATACTTCTCTTGAAACCTTAAAAAATCAAACAATGGATCTCTTTACAAAAGTGGGCAAGATCATTCGCATTGGAGAAATTATCCCAGAGAATCAATTGCGCGGATATTTTATGATTGAGGGCGAAAAGGGAAAACTAATGGTCGGCTTTACTTTAACACCTGAGAATCCCCCCTTAATTCAGAAGTATCAAATTGAAGAAGTGAAAAATGGGCAAGAGACTAGGTAGGAATTTTTGTGGAAAACTCTGCTAATGTTCTTAAAAATTATCTGGAGAACATTGGGAATGCGCTGGGTCTTAGCATTTTGGTTATTTTTACAGATGATTCACAACCAGTTGGGCGTGGTATTGGCCCAGCTTTAGAGGCCAAGGATGTGTTGGCTGTTTTACAACGAGATAAAAATGCACCAGAAGATTTGCGAAATAAAGCGCTATTATTGGCAGAACGCATGCTCGAATTTTCCCCGCAAGTACAACCAGGATCTGGGTTAAAACCGGCCACAACCATTTTAGATAGCCGCCAAGCCTTAAAAAAGTTTCAGGCAATTTGTGAAGCGCAAGGCGGTATGTTTACACCACCGACGGCACGCTTTACCCATCATATTATTGCAAAATCAGAGGGTAAAGTAGTTGCCATTGATAACCGTCGTCTTTCACGGATCGCAAAACTTGCTGGAGCACCCAATTCAAAAGTGGCTGGCGTAGAACTTTTTGCCCTTTTAAATACGGTTATTAAAAAAGGCCAACCGCTGTGTTGGTGGATGACATTATATCGAGTGGCGAGACGATGTATGAGACTGTTCTTCATCTAAAGGCTCTACAATTTTCATCGATGGTTTGTGTTGGCGTACACGTCGTGTTTGCTGACAACGCTTATGAACATTTGGAGCCCACCCCATTGTGACTTGCAATACGATCCCGCACCGCTCGAATAAAATTGATTTAAATCCAATGCTAATAAATGCACTCCAGCAGCAATTTACCTTATAGTTGGTTACCTTTAATATGAGGTATAATTTCTTTATTTTTTAATTTATCTAAATTATAATTTAAGTAAATCCGTTTTTTTTGTATTGGGAAAGATGATATGGAAGTCAACAGTCGAAATAACATCCCATTTTCATGGGTGATCTATTTGGCAATCATTTCTTCAATGAACTGTTTTGCACTTGAATCGACGAATTCCCTGGAAAAAGATCTTTCTGAACTCAAAACCGAAGTTGTTCGACTTAAAAATGAGGTTGTCACCTTAAAACCAAAGCAAATTGAGAATGGTGGAACGCCGCTAGCGATAGGCTGGCAGGATTTTCATGGCGAAATGAATGGTAATGCTTCAATTGGATTTAGAAAAGTGTCGGGCATGGATAGTAACTTCGATCTGATCGATTTTAATCCTCTTTTCCTCGTTAGTTATAAAGAATTATTTCTTTTTCGAGGTTCTGTGGATTTTGCAGTGAATGAACAGGGTAATACCGATACTAGTCTTGACGTTGCTAATTTAAATTGGTTTTTAAATGATTACGTTATTTTAGGAGCAGGCAAATTCGACAGCGCTATTGGTCAATTTGTACAAAGCCTTTCTCCCAATTGGATAAATAAATTACCCGATCCACCGATAGGTTTTGACAGCGATGAAGCGGCGCCTCAAGTTGAAATTGGTTTACAAGTGCGTGGCGCATTTCCGCTAATAGCCGATATGAAGGCTAATATTACGCTTTACATTGCCAATGGGCCGCGCGCTTTAGTGGATACCGTCAACAATGACATTGATCATATTTCAACGAGTGGCTCTACCGATCGGATCGGTAACTACGTGACGGGAGGCAGATTGGGATTTTTACCACTACCACAATTTGAAGTTGGTATTTCGGCTGCCAGCGGGAAAACCTCGCTCTATAACCTAGCCGATAATAGTACTTTATTGCAAAAGGGCAGAGATTATTACGTTTTTGGCGCTGATCTTGCCTATCAAATGAGTAACTTAAATTTTCGGGGAGAAGTCGTCCAACAAAAAGTAAGAGCCGATGTCAACAGCTATCCGCGTGCTTCCAGCACTTGGGAAGCGTGGTATTTACAGGGCGCGTATCGTATTCAGGCCACAAATATTGAGCCGGTTTTGCGTTACGGAAAATATCATACCCCGTTTTCGAGTGTGAATCAAAGACAGTGGGCAATGGGAATTAATTATTGGTTTACACCCAGTGTTGTTGCAAAGCTTGGTTATGAATTGAATGAAGGGCAGCGTGGTATGCAAAGTGATGCGAATGTCCTTTTAGCGCAGTTGGTGTTTGGTTTTTAGCAAGGGGGAAGGAGTCAATGCGTTTCAGGTACCTACCATTACGGTTAAATTTGATAGGAATATGTTTCCTTGGCGCAATACTGCAAAACCAAGCCTATTGTGATGCAACGAATAATGCAGAGAATTTAGCGCGCGGGGCGAAAATCTGGACCAACAATTGTGGTCGTTGCCATAATTATCGCGCACCCAGTGAATTTTCTCCTCTGCAGTGGCATACGATTCTGCTCCACATGCGGATCCAAGCAGAATTAACTGGACAGGAAGAGCGTGATATATATGATTTTTTAACCTCTCAATCAAATCAAACGAATGCTCGTGAGATCAGTGTGTCTGAAAAAACCGTTATAAACGAAAAGTCAGCAGCTTCATCTACAACCCAATCGGAAATCGAAACCGGCAAAAAAATCTATCAGCAAACGTGCATTGCCTGTCATGGGCCGGATGGCAGTGGGGCAGTCCCTGGCGCACCTAATTTCAGGGGATCAAACTCTCCTCTGCTAAAATCGCAAGCCGTTTTACGTAAACATATTGAAAATGGCTTTAAAAGTCCTAATTCTCCTATCGCAATGCCACCCAAAGGTGGAAATCCAAGTCTTACCGAAGCGCAAATTAATGCGGTGTTAGATTATATGGAGCAGAATTTTCATCAATAAAAGAACTCAATTAGTTTTTCAAAAAACTTGTTATTAACGCTATCCCTTTAATTTTAACGATATTACCTTAAATTTAGGCTTCTTTGCGTTGCCCAAGTTGATAAATCGCATTTTCAAAATCTTCTTGTAATCGTGACATGTAACTTGTCTTATCACATAATTCTTGATGTAAACTTTCTAGTCTTTTGTTTCGGTTAAGCAACTCTTTTTGCAAAATGGTATACTTTTCTTTCAACTGGATCAACTCATTTTCCAATTCTTTGTTTTTTTGTTGTAATTTAGAGCGATTGATTCGGTTCACTGGCGGGCTATTATCGTGTACCTGCCGATAGGTTGTTAAAATGGCTCTGGCTTTATCTAATTCAAAAGATGTATTATGCATTTTTCACCTCTATTTTCGCCTATTTCCTAACAATTTAAAAATCTAAAAAATTCAATTTAACGCGTTAATGAAAGTAAGCTTAGTACAGCGTTTTTAAAAAATAAAGCCAATAAGATAAATTATTTTAGGTGGCTTAGTATTTTAGAGAAGATTATGGGTAGAACATCTGATAATCTTGTAGGC
>JAJZUR010000093.1 GCA_021848375.1 Pseudomonadota bacterium
CTTTGACCGAATAGGTCGAGCTGTCCGATAATCCTTCCATGTTACCATAAACTTTTTCTTGTGCAACATGTTTTGCATCTAAAAAAGTTTTTATGGGTGTTTTCCCGTAACGTAGCTACTCACCCCCTCATTAACAAATTTAACTTATCTCTATTAACTCATTTTATCAAGCATTTTAACAACAGTCTATTAGGATTGTTCATATTTAGGCTTCTTCTTTTTTGGTTCTGAAGTTTCTGGAGTGATAGACGTATCCTGATTAGCCGAAGTAGAAGAGGATGATTCATTGATGTTAGAAATCTCTTCATTTACATCCGTTTGTTCTGGTTCTTCTGTAGTGGTTTGCCTTTGCGTAACTGAAGAAGATGGATCATTAATATGAGATGCTTCATGACTAAAATAAGCACCGGTAGGGTGGGTTTGACGTGTTGGTTAGAAGGGGAAATTATAACTCCCGAAAAATATATTGAAAACTTGTGGAATCAATGAATGATGCTTTTAAATCATATGAACTTCTAAATTAAAGAATTTGCAGTTTCTCTAATCCACCCTTGCGCCTCGGCATTAATTTCATTTGCGGTTTTGCCTTTTGAAACAATCCTTGGCCCAATAACAACCTGGATAGTTCCAGGTTTTTTGATTAAAAATCCACGCGGCCAGAGAAGACCGGCATTGTGCGCAATGGGCACCACTGGATATCCGGTTGCTTCAGCAAGGGCTGCGCCACTGCGGGAAAAGCGATGCTGTGCGTTTGGCGCGACACGGGTGCCTTCCGGGAAAATGACGACCCATAACCCTTTTTGTAGTCGTTCTTTTCCTTGGCGGATCAA
The DNA here is from genome assembly GCA_021848375.1 of Pseudomonadota bacterium. GTDB lineage: Bacteria > Pseudomonadota > Gammaproteobacteria > UBA6186 > Azoamicaceae > CADEGZ01. The sequence continues at coordinate 831 of JAJZUR010000093.1, forward strand.
TTCTTTGACAGAATGAGAATGTTTTCTATCAATCGCAATGGGATCCAGTTGCAAAAGTCCCCAACCAAAGACAGGTATTTTAAGGAGCTCTTTCTTCAACACCCAGCTTTGCGCGGGGAGTAAAACCTGCATAAAAATAGTTTCCCACATTGATTGATGATTGGCGAGTACGATGGCATTTTTAGAAGGGAGATGATGTCTATTTTTAACAGAATATCGTATACCGCAGGTAATTTTTGCCCAGAAAATAAAAAAGTGAGACCAACTGGTAATAATATAATAGCGCCATCTAAAAGGTAGAAAGAAGATTAAAATTCCGAGTAAAGTGAAGAGAATAACCGTTGGTATAATGCCCGCATAGAACAGAATGTTACGAAATAACATAGTTATCTTCTTTTAATAAAGAATGAACGGCCTCGGCTAAATTTGCATAAATAGGGGTTGCTTTCAGTTCGTTTGGCAACAAAAACTGATCACTTTTACCATTTCCGGTTAAGACCAAAATGGGCTCGCAATTGACGGCTTTGGCGGCTTTGAGATCGCGCAGCGAATCGCCAATCGTCGGGACGCGGGTGATTTTAGGATCAAGCTTAAAATACGCTAAAATTTTGGTGATGAGTCCGGGTTTAGGTTTTCTGCATTCGCAATCACCCTCCGGACGATGAGGACAATACTCTATCAGATCAATATGTCCGCCAAGCTTTGCAAGGGATTGTTGCATTTTTTGATGAATAGTTTCTAGCATCGCGAGATCATAATAGCCACGTCCGACACCCGATTGGTTGGTTGCGATGGCAACCGAAATACCGGCTTTATTGAGCTGTACAATTGCTTCTAAACTGCCTGGGATCGGGATCCATTCTTCAGGGGATTTAATATAATAAACCGATTCGTGATTAATAACACCATCTCTATCTAAAATGACGAGTTTAATCATAATAAAGAAATGTCCGCAATTCCTAAGAATAAAGTGCGTAGACGATGCAATAGATTAATACGATTTTTTCTGATCTTTTGATCTTCCACCATTACCATCACGTCGCTAAAAAATTGATCGATGGGTTCTCTAAGAGAAGCAAGTCTCTTTAACGCCTCAGTATACTGTTTCGTTTTGAGAAGTGGTGCCAGCTCCTTTTCTTTGTGTGATAAGATTTTCCACAGATTTTTTTCTGGGGTTTCAGTGAGCAGCGCTGTGTCTACTGTTGGCTCTGTTGAAAAAACAACATCACTTTTAACTAAAATATTATGAACCCGCTTATTCGCAGCGGCTAAGCTTTCAGATTCTGGTAATTCAATAAATTGTTTAACCGCTTGAATACGTTGATCAAAATCCAATGGATTTGTGAGATTTTTAGCAAAAACCGCGTCAAAAACCCGAGGAGGTACCCCTTGTTCTTGATACCACGCTGTAAAACGTTCAAAGCAGAAATCTAAAACTTCTGGTATGGCATTGGAATTGGGAAGAGAGTGTTTGTAAAGCGCCTTAGCTTTGTTTAATGCTGATTTTAAATCCAAGTCGATAGTTTTTTCAACGAGGATTCGAAGCAATGTAATGGATAAACGCCGGATACTAAATGGATCTTTATCTCCGGTCGGACGTTTACCCAAACTAAAAAGACCGACTAATGAATCAATTCTATCTGCTATCGCCAATGCCGCTCCTTCTTTCGAAGAAGGTAAAATATCTTGAGCAAATCTTGGATAATAATGTTCTTCAATGGTGCGGGCGACTGATTCAGATTCACCGTCATTGGCGGCGTAATAGCGTCCCATGATTCCTTGCAGTTCGGGGAATTCGCCCACCATTTGAGTTAATAAATCGGTCTTACAGAGGTGGGCTGCGCGTTCTGTAGCGATAGGATCAGCATGGATTTCTGTTGCAATATGCTTTGCGAGTTTGGCAATACGTTCAGATTTATCAAAAAGAGATCCTAAGCCTTTTTGAAATCGGACATGTTTTAGTCCCTCACGGCGATCCTGAAGAGACGTTTTTTTATCCGTTTCATAAAAGAATGCGGCATCGGCAAGCCGCGCTCTAATAACCCATTCGTTGCCGTTAATGACGGTTTTTGGGTGCTTGCTTTCGATATTACTGGTGATGAGAAAATGGGGTAAAAGCCCATGATTTTTATCGAATAGGGTGAAACATTTTTGATGAGTTTCCATTGCGGAAATTAACGCTTCCGCAGGCACTTGCAAGAAGGATTTGTCAAAAGAGCCAAACAAGACAACAGGCCGTTCAACAAGACCTGTGACTTCTTCTAATAGATCCTGATTTAAATTCACTTCGGCATGATGCTTAGCGGCAACTTCTTTTAGTTGAGTTTTGATAGCATGTTGACGCCGTTCGAAATCTGAGATCACAAACCCTTTGTTTAATAAAATTTGTTCATATTCAATGGGATTCATAATCTCGAAGGCATTGGGGTGATGAAATCGATGCCCATAGGTTAAGTTGCCTGTTTTTACGCCAGCGATTTCTGCATGAATTGCTTTATTGCCGAGCAGCAGTAAAATCCAATGAATTGGACGGCTAAAGGTATAATCGTGATTACCCCAACGCATTCGCCTACCGAGTGGCAGTTGTTGTAAAACGTCTGTCAGAATGGTAGGTATTAATTTTTCGGCTGTTAGCCCTTCTGTCTGCTGTTGAAAACAGAGCCAAACGCCTTTATCGGTTTCTTGTAGAGACAATGCATCAATGGTCACTCCACAAGATTCAGCAAAGCCCAAAGCAGCTTTGGTGGGTTTACCTTTTTCATCATAAGCTGCACTTTTAGCTGGGCCGCGTTTTATGACTAATTTGCTTGGTTGCTGTGTGGAAAGCTCGGTAATCAATAGAGCTAATCTTCGTGGGGTTATAAAGGCTTTAATGTCTTTAAATGTGAGTTCCGCAAGTTTTAAAGCTTTTACCATTTCGTTTTGAAATGCCGCCTCAATTTTTTTTAAGGGTTTGGCTGGCAGATCTTCGCACCCAATTTCAATCAATAAATTTTTTGTAGGTATTGATTTAGTCATGTTTTTTCTCTTTTTTTGGTTTTTCACGTAACATGGGAAACCCTAATGCTTCGCGACTTTTATAATATGTTTTTGCAACCGCCATCGCGAGTGCTCGTACCCGTAAGATATACCGTTGTCGTTCAGAAACCGATATGGCACGACGCGCATCTAGAATATTAAATAAATGCGACATTTTTAAGACCATTTCATATGCGGGAAGCGGTAAATCTTTTTCGGTTAAAGCCGTTGCTTCTGCTTCAAACTCGTCAAACTGCTTAAAAAGATTATCAACGTTTGCTTCTTCAAAATTATAAATAGACATCTCTTTTTCATATTGTCGAAAAATATCGCCGTAGGTAATGGCGCCGAGTGGTCCGGTGGTCCAAATTAAATTTTGGGTATGATCAACACCTTGGATAACCATGGCCAGTCGTTCGATCCCATAAGCGAGTTCGCCCATCACAGGTTTACATTCTAAACCGCCCGCTTGCTGAAAATACGTAAATTGGGTTATCTCCATTCCGTTTAACCAGACTTCCCAACCGAGACCCCAGGCGCCTAATGTTGGTGATTCCCAATTATCTTCCACAAAGCGAATATCATGCAGTAGCGGATCAATGCCAATCGTTTTTAGGGAATCTAAATACAGATCCTGTATATTAGACGGCGAGGGTTTTAAAACCACCTGATATTGGAAAAAGTGCTGACCACGATTAGGATGTTCGCCGTAGCGGCCATCCCCAGGACGACGCGACGATTGGACATGCGCCGCGTTCCAAGGTTCTGGTCCAATGGCACGCAAAAAAGTTTCGGGGTGAAAGGTACCAGCGCCGATTTCCATATCATAAGGTTGCAACAAGACGCACCCTTGTTTGTCCCAAAAGTCTTGGAGTGCATTAATAAGCCCTTGAAAAGTGTTTAAGTTATATGACATTTTACTAACTGCTTCTTTTGTTGAGAGAATGCCTATAATGGTAACGTTCATGAGTAGAGTATCAAACCTTGGGGAGGTGAGCAATGCAGTACGGTCCGGTAATGATAGATATCAGCGGCAAAGCGTTAATGGAGGAAGAGCGTGAGCTGCTTGCCCATCCACGGGTTGGAGGTGTCATATTATTCAGCCGAAATTTTGAAAACATTACGCAAATAAGGGGTTTAATAGCCGAAATCAGAAGTGTTGCGAAACATCCGCTATTGATTGCAGTTGATCATGAAGGCGGGCGAGTATGGCGTTTCCAGGAAGGATTTACCAAACTTCCCCCGGCGAGATACTATGGAACGCTTTATGCTGAAAATAAAAAAGAAGCGTTGCATTTAGCACATAACGCCGGTTGGGTAATGGCGGCAGAACTTTTAGAATGTGGTGTAGATTTTAGTCTGGCGCCGGTTTTAGATTTAGATAAGGGAATCAGTGAAGTGATTGGCGATCGAGCGTTCAGCCGTGATCCGCTGGTCGTTACCGAATGCGCTAAAGCGTTTATAGAGGGGATGAATGCAGTTGGTATGCAGGCAACAGGCAAACATTTTCCAGGTCATGGCAGCTGCGCCCCCGATTCTCATTTAGAAAAACCAGTTGATCCTCGAAAATTCGAAGAATTGCGTGCAGATGATTTAATTCCATTTACCCAATTAAGTTCGCATTTAGGGGCTGTGATGCCAGCGCATATTACGTTTCCAGCCGTTGATTCCGTGCCTGCAGGTTTTTCTGCCCGCTGGTTACAAACGATATTAAGACAAGAATTAAAATTTGAAGGGGCTATCATTAGTGATTGTTTATCGATGAAAGGTGCTGCCATTGGCGGTGATTTTGTAGTGCGTGCGCAAATGGCATTAGACGCAGGTTGCGATATGGTGATTTTGTGTCAGCAAGAACGCGAATTAGTGCAATGGTTTTTAGAGCATTTAGGCCGTGAAACATCTATATTATCAAATCAAAGGCTTGCTGCGATGGCTGGGAAATTCCAAAATCAGGCTAGGCATGCAGAGAAACCCATCTTTACCACAGAGTTCACAGTAATTTGAGATAGAGAAAAACACATTCTTTTTTGGAAATGATTAATTTTTCAATCGCTGCGAGACAGGGAGGCGTAGCCGAGTCGAGTAGACGCCGGTAGCTGTAGTATTTTTTGCGAAACGAGTCGGCGAAGTGCGCGCGAAAAATATACGACACAGCGTAAAGCCATTTGAGAGCCAC
>JAJZUR010000094.1 GCA_021848375.1 Pseudomonadota bacterium
ACGTTCCAATGGGGGCTATACGAGAAGCAATAACGAATGCTATTGTACATACAGATTATTCGCAAAAAGGATCAGACATTCATATTTTTATGTATCAAGACAGGATTGAAATTCAAAATCCTGGTTTACTTGTGGCGGGCTTAACTGTGGACGACTTGGGGAAAGGAATCTCAAAGTTAAGGAATCCTGTAATAGGAACTGTGTTTAATAAACTAGGATTTATTGAGCAATATGGCAGTGGAATCAATGAAATTATTGAGGAATGTCAGAAATATGGGTTAGAAGATCCCAAATTTGAAGAGCTGGCTACACATTTTAGAGTAACTATTTACACAATTCCTAAAGCAACGCCCTCTTCCGATGAACAAAATAATGTTATTTTAGATATCTTAAGGTACCAATATTTTTCTAACAGTAAAAGAAAAGGCCTATCAACGAAAGAGATTGCTGAAAGAACAAATTTAACTCAAAGAGCTACTCGAGTACGTTTAGCATCTTTAGTGCAAACAGGCCTAATTTCAGAAATAGGGAAGAGTGCAACAGATCCTAAAAAAAAATACTATTTAAGGAGAGAATATACAAGAATACCAATTTTTATAGGCATTAACAAAGTAAGGCAAGATTTAGAAGATATTTTAAATTCCGGTCTATTAAATGACGATCAAAAAATCCAAAAAGTTGAGGAAATCCTAAAGTTCAAAGCAGAACCAATCCCATCCGAATGGCATTGGCAAAGGTCATATAAATATGGAAATATAAATGCTTTCGCATTTGCCCTTGGATTGGCTAATTCAAAAAATTATCGAGCAAAAATAGCAGAAGGGGGCAATGATTTACATGACTTTGCAAGTTCCTTATTTTTAAAAAATTTCTTGGAATATAAAGCTTTAACTTCAGTAGACTATCCTGAAAATGGTAGCCTGGTCGTTTATTATGACCAAAACGAAAACATCAGGCATGCAGGAATTGTAAAAGATACGTTGTCGATTACGGTAGAGTCAAAATGGGGAACATTCCCCGTTGTTTTTAAACATAAGTTAAGAGATGTTCCATCTTTTTATGGTTCAATTGTAAGATTTTACCCTCAAATTGACGTTAGGGAGGCACTCAATTTCTTCAAAGCATGGGCAAAATGAAAATATAATAAAAATATTGCGTTAACTATTAGTCAAATCATTATGGCTTATTTATTCCGCACTGGCTTTTTAATTGGGCTTTGGTAAAAGATTTATTAGAGGTTTAACCTTTTTGGGTATCATTTTAGGGCAACCTCCGGTATAATAAGAAATATGACTAAAAGCTCAACTGACGCTACCATCACCTCAGATCCCCTATGGCTCTCCGATACCTGGAAAGGAGCCTACTGGAAGATTTTCTCTATGGCCTGTTTTGCCGGCATCAATGGGATTGTGCGCTATTGGTCTGGTGGGGTTGATAGTACGGTGGATGCACTACCCGTGAATGTCCTCATGTTTTTCCAAAATATATTTGGGGCGCTCTTTTTACTACCCTTAATTCTAAAAGCAGGATCCCAAAGCATACGCACTAACCATCCTTGGTTACATCTGTTGCGAATACTAGCTGCAGTCGCGGGTGTTTATCTTTTCTATCTCAGCTTAAAAGTCATGCCCATTGCCGAAAGTATCGCCCTGCAATTTACCGCCCCTATTTTTACGGTGTTAGGCGCTGCCATTTTTCTAAAAGAAAAAATTGGGATGCAGCAAGCCATTGCCATTTTATTCAGTCTTTGCGGCGCTTTTATTATTTCGAGACCCGATATTCCGTTACGCGGTGGTGCACATCCCATAGGACTCGCTGCTTTATTACCACTTTCCTCAGCACTGGTATTAGTCGTTAGCAAATTACTAACCCGACGACTCGCAAACGAAGGTGCCACCTCCACAACACTTGCGACATATCTTTTAGTTTTTATGGCGCCTGCTTCGCTATTACTGGCTTTAATTGAATGGAAAACGCCAACCATTCAACATCTACCCTGGTTAATGTTATTAGGGGCGCTGGCAGCAGGTGCACATTGGTCTTTTGCGCGCGCCTATCAATTAGCAGAAGTTACTTTCTTAACACCCTTTGGTTTTTCGAAGTTTTTGTTGAGCATGTTGGTCGGATATTTTGCCTTTGCTGAATTTCCAACGTCGATATCTTTATGGATAGGCATGTTGATCATTTTTGGTAGTATTTTTTTATTGGGTTACAAAATTTCTTTATATTCTTGGGCTAATCGTTTAAGATCTAATTGATTTAAAAACAAAGAATAACACATCCAAGAACTTAAGGCAGCCAGATCTTTAAATTGCGGCGGCACGTATTTAGGTGCAACGACTAAGCCTTCATCCACTAAATCACTTAACACATGTAAATCCTCCAAAGTGGCTTTCCCTAAGAATAACAAAGGGATCCTAGATAATAATCCCCTTTGGATCGCCAAGCGTATATAGTTATATATTAAAATAAAGCCCTTATTATAGACCAAATCTTTGGTAAAGGGCCCGCCATCTGGAATACTGCCACGAAATACCCGCGTTGCGCGCGTATAACTTTCTTTTTCCGTTAATCCTTGTTCTCTAAAATAATTAAAGACCTCAATAAAATTGGCGCCATTTTCTGCCATATGAATAGCAGTTACTCTATCCATTAATCCTTGCATTCTGCTGGGATGCGATGAAAAGGTGAAAACTTCCATGATAATTGCCAATCCTTCTTGTGTGATCGTCGAAGAGGGCGGCCCTTTACTTAAAAAAGTACAAATGGGTTGACTCATTCCATTTAAGGTGGTGCCTAAATGTACCCACCCTTCATGCACTTCCAATACTTTAAGTTCTCGCTCACTAAACATTGTATTACTGCGAAGTTTGATGAATTCAGCGCCCGCAGCCGCATCTGCAATAATATCATCACTTAATTTTACCCGCAATTGATTACCTTCATCTTGAAAATAATGAGATAAACGCTCTCCCAATATCGCAACCGCTTCTTCGCTGGTGTAAATTTTTTTATCCATGTCAGTACCAGTTTGGTTTTTAATAAAACTTAGGGTGTTTGATATTAAAACGGCAAGATCTTTTAGCGTCGGTGCACCCGCATAAAATGCATCATCCGAACTGCCATACAATTGTTGTGAATAACGCGTAAAGTGTGGAGTACCTCGCGCTTTTAATAATTCGACAACCATAGCATATTCACGGCACATACGCTGCATGATCGAACCTATACTATTATATTGCCCAAGTTCGCGCCGGATATCCCTTTCGATCTGATTAAATTCATCTATCTTTTTATCCGGATCAAATTTTAAGCGATTATTTTCATAAAAGGTTGGACCAACGGCAGGTAGTGCTTTAAAGCCGCTTTTAAAAAAATCAACTTCAATTTCACCATTCCACTTTAAAGCATCTAAAATGCGAATAGGCCTCTGTGTATTTACAAGTCTCTCTGAAAGATCACGAATCACTTGATGGTATTTGGTATCAATCATTAATCTCTCCTACCCCTAATGTTTTAGGATAGTCTATTCTTTGGTTCATAGTCCTATACATTTGGAAAGCCTTGGAAAATATGAGCAAAACTTACCTTTTTACCTCTGAATCCGTCTCGGAAGGTCACCCCGATAAAATTGCCGATCAAATTTCCGATGCGATCTTAGATGCTATTCTGCGCCAAGATAAAGAGGCTCGCGTTGCCTGCGAAACTTTCGTTAAAACTGGTTTCGTCTTAATCGCTGGAGAAATAACCACTTCCGCTTGGGTTGATCTGGAAAACCTCACCCGTGAAAGGATCTGCAGCATCGGTTATACCAGTTCCGATATCGGTTTTGATGGTCATTCCTGCGCAGTTTTAAATGCCATTGGCAAACAATCTTCTGATATTGATCGTGGCATTGTTAAGCCCAGCAAAGAAGAACAAGGGGCGGGCGATCAAGGGCTGATGTTTGGTTACGCAAGTAATGAAACAAATGTGTTCATGCCAGCGCCAATTGTGTATGCGCATCGATTAATGGCAAGACAAGCAGAAATTCGAAAAAACGGCATATTACCCTGGTTAAGACCAGACGCTAAAAGCCAAGTGACTTTTCAATATGAAAATGATAAACCTGTCTCAATCCATACTATTGTCTTATCCACACAACATGCACCGGAAATTGCACAAAATATGTTAAAAGAAGCGATTATCGATGAAATCATTAAACCGGTCATTCCCGCCAACTTGTTAACAAAGAATACCCAATTTTTAGTGAATCCAACCGGACGTTTTGTGATTGGGGGACCGATGGGTGATTGCGGATTAACCGGTCACAAAATCATCGTTGATACCTATGGCGGTATGGCACGCCATGGCGGTGGAGCATTTTCCGGAAAAGATCCCTCTAAAGTCGATCGTTCAGCAAGTTATATGGCGCGTTATATCGCAAAAAATCTAGTGGCAGCGGGCATCGCTTCTCGCCTTGAGCTGCAAGTAGCTTACGCCATTGGCGTTGCCGAACCGCTTTCTATTTCAGTTCAAACCTTTGGCACTGGAAAGTTAAGCGATGAGAAGATCGTTGCACTAATTAAAGCGCACTTTGATCTTCGACCCACCAAGATGATTAAGATCCTTGATCTCTTAAGACCTATCTATACCCAAACGGCAGCCTATGGCCATTTTGGTCGTGAAGAACCCAATTTTACCTGGGAGCGCACGGACAAGGCTGATATGTTAAGATCCGCTGCAAAACTGCCTCATCAAGTTTAAGGAGATACGGGCATTGCGGATCCCAAGACTATTTCAAAAACAAACGCTTTCAATCCACGATTATGTGGAATTGGATACCGCAACCAGTCATCGGTTAACTACCGTTTTACGTTTAACGGTGGGAGCTCAACTGATTCTCTTCAATGGCGACGGGTATGAATATAGAAGCGTCATTAAAACTCAAAAAAAACATAACCTCGGCGTCACCATCTTAGAAAAGCATCCCAAAAATATTGAATCCCCTCTCGTCATCCATTTAGGCCAAGTGATTTCCAAAGGCGAAAAAATGGATTTTGTGATCCAAAAGGCAACTGAATTGGGTGTGCACACCATAACCCCGCTTTTTTCAGAACGCAGCGTGATTCATTTAAAATCGGAACGATTAGAGAAAAAATTTGAGCACTATCAAAAAATTGCCATTCATGCGGCAGAGCAATGCGGCAGAACGACCGTGCCCCGAATCGAAAAATCCCTCCCTTGCGCAGAATGGATTTTTAGCCGTCAAGAAGCCGCGCGCTTGATTTTAGATCCCAGTGCAACCCATACCCTTTCTACCCTGACGCTTAAGAGTCCTATAGCTCTCCTGATCGGCCCCGAAGGTGGCTTAACCGACACTGAGGTCACTTATGCCCTGCAGCACGGCTTTACTGCCCTTCGGCTTGGGCCGCGTATCCTGCGCACTGAGACTGCCGCCCTTACGGCCATTGCCGCGCTGCAGGCCAAAGCCGGCGATTTAGATCTCTAGGGATAGGGATGGAGAAAGGCTTACACCACAAGGGGTTGATTCGACATTCAATTCTCACCAAATCCCGCATACACTGAACATCGTGAATTAAGTCAGTGCAAGGAAGCACGTGATGGGCAGTGATGCCCGGCCACGCCCAACGATCACAGGGAGTGTTCGTTGGGCGACCAATTTTTACCCCCCTCATTGTCGGCCTTCGCTGCACTCACGCTGACCTACAAAAGACTTAAAATGGCCAGATTTAGGCGCTAATGAATCATATATCTCTATGAGCAACAAATTTATCCCTATATTCTTTAAGGTTGCATTTTATGCCTTCATAGTGTGTTTATTCGATTTAGTTAGTCCGACCTGAATTAAACAAAACCCCCTTATTTTCATGATGAAAAATGTAAAAAACCAGGATATAATATTGCAGGGTTTTTAAGTTTAAGGATGAAAAGCTTGCAAACGATGAAAAAAACTGGA
>JAJZUR010000003.1 GCA_021848375.1 Pseudomonadota bacterium
AGGATGTGAGGGTTGACCGGGATGGTCCCGTCACATATACCGAGATTTTGGCACACTCTTGTTAATTAGTATTTACGAAATTAATAATTCTTTTAAAGCAGATTCACACACACCATATGCCTTCCACTGACATCCTTCACAGGCTGCATGAAAAGCGTTGATCGTCATTTTTTCTTTGATCAACGCTTTAGCTGCTGTCCAATCGATGACTTGTTTATCTTCTAAGCCTAAAATTTCTTGATGTGCGTTATCTAATTTTTCAATAAAGGCTTGTTTTTCGCATAACTTTTCGTTGGTTTGGCGTGGACAAGCGCCACAAATACTATCGATATGTTTAGTCACTTGGATTTTCGTGTGGGGATCAGCCCTTAATTGCTCAACAATTTTTTTGTAGTTTCGGACAAAGGAAAGAGAATATCCCTTTCCTTTAAAACCAAGAGTGCACATAAAATGGTGCGGACGAAATTCAATCATCGATGAAAACGCTGAACACGCATCAATTGAATATTTTACCCAGTTTGATATAACGAACGGATAGCGAAAGCAATAGGATTTTAAAGATCCCAGGCAAAATAAAGGGAATAAATCCAACGACAATCGCTTGTTGAAATCCAACGAAATGGCTTAAATGCAATAGCCCAAAGACATAAATAAGAACAGTGCCAATAAGACAATTTAATGCCATAAGGAAAAAGTTGTCATTACTGAGATATTTTCGCAAATTACTCATGGTCACTATCGCCAGCAAATATCCAACTAAATAACCTCCGGTTGTGCCAAGAAATACCGAAATTCCAGAACGGAAATTGGCAAATACCGGAGCTCCCATCGCGCCCAAGGTTAAATACAATAAAATAGATTGTATCGCTGGCTTTCGCTCCATCGTGAGCGCAACCAACATCACCCCAAAAGTGCCCAAGGTAATGGGTACAGGTTCTAAGGGAATACTAATTTGTACAGTTAAGCATAATAAAAATGTGCCCCATAAGGTATAAACAACATCACTAAAACGCGCTTTAGATTTTACTTCTGAACTCTCTTTGCTTAACATAGCGATCCCCTATTTTGAAGTAACCCTTGATTCAGTACGACAAACAGATAAAACCGATCTTAAATAAATCCCTCTTTTATTGTCAACTATTATTTTAGATTGTTGTTTACAATATGGCTAATAGTAAGTCAATTAACCCTTTGGTGACTATTAAAAACAGTTTCTGAAATATAATCCTTATTCGGTCCTGTGGTTTCATAGGTTAATGTAAACGTTGTAAAATCAGTTTCAGAGTTTGCGAGTTTAAAATGATAATAAGCCTTATAAAAATCTTTCCCGCATAAATGATCGCCTTTGGCGATAATGATAGCTGCTTCATCTTTTTCTAATACAAGATTTTGAAATGCCAGCAAGTAAAATAAACCTACATTTTTCCCGTTTTCTGAAAAATGTTTTCTAATTTCATCTTGTTTAGCATCATAGCTATATAAATATTCTCGATGGATCTGCAATTTTTGGCCAAGCTGATTAACCAATTCGCCTTTTTCTTGGTAATGCAGAACCTCAGGCTGCAAATGGGTAATCGAAGCTAATCCTTTAACTGAACCCAAAAATTCACCAGATGAACGATTTGTTAATGTTCTTTGAAATTTCCAAGTTCCGGCAAGTCGCTTAAAAATTTCATAACGTTTCATTAAACACCTTATATTTTCCAGAGAGTATGGCCGTTGCCCCATTTTGCTTGTAACTCCATCACAGCAAAGTAAGGACCTCAATACACACCAACAAAAGCCAGATTATTCCAAGCAGGATGAAATGTACATTTATATAATATTAAGGGTTGTAGCTGAATAGGGCGAACAGGGCCGGCACAGAGACCGGCCCTGTCACATGTTGCAAACAATTCGAATTAATGAATTTTATTATTTTTTAAAAATGTTTGTGGTATACCCTTACCCGCTACGGGAGAGGGTACACCAAAGGGTCCGGTGAGGGCTTAAGCAGGCTGCAGGGTCGTATAACCCTTAAGGTAATCCGCAAACTCTTTTAATTTTTGGATCCCAGTTGCTTCTGCTTGTTGACACCATTCTTGCAAGGCATCAATTAATTCCTTTTGAGAATCCGTCGTTCGGTTCCAAATGGATTTTAATTGTTCCCCAAACTGATGCACCACTTGTAAGATGCGATTTTTTTCAAGATAATTTTCTAGGCTTTGACGCCCTGCATCATCAAGTAAACAATTAGCTCGAATAAGCGCTGGCTTTACTTGTTCTAATAAATCACGTTCCGCTGGTAACGCTTTTTCTGTTTCTTGCCTGAATAATGGTAAAATAACCGATTTCGAATATGTTGTCATCACTTGAATACGATTGCTTAAAAGCGCGCGTAACCCTTCGGCATCAATTTGTTTTTTACCGGCAACAATGGTCGGGGTCGGTACTACCCGTTTTACTTTTGCAAGACCAAGCGCCATCAAGATCCGAATATATAACCAACCAATATCAAACTCCCACCACTTGACCGATAATTTAGCAGAAGTTGGATAGGTGTGGTGATTGTTGTGGAGTTCTTCACCACCTATCAAAATTCCCCACGGTACAATGTTCGTTGCCGCATCTTCACATTCAAAATTACGATATCCCCAATAATGCCCAATTCCATTAATGACACCAGCAGCAAAGAGCGGGATCCACGCCATTTGAATAGCGCAGATGGTTAAACCCGGCACACCAAATAAAATCAAATCAATTGCCAGCATGATCAAAACCCCTCTTCCAGAATAGGGGGTATAAATATGCCGCTCTAACCAATCATCTGGAGTTCCTTGACCATAACGTTCTAAGGTTTCTTTATTTTTTGCTTCTTTTCTATAAAGTTCTGCGCCTTCCCAAAACACTTTGGGTAAACCTAAAACCTGGGGGCTATGCGGATCTTCTGCGGTTTCGCACTTAGCATGATGCTTACGATGGATAGCAGCCCAGGCTTTGGTTTCCATTCCGGTCGTTAACCACAACCATAGCCGAAAAAAGTGACTGATAGCTGGATGTAAAACCAAAGCTCTATGCGCTTGCGCTCGATGTAGAAAAATCGTGACGCTGGCAATCGTGATATGCGTAAAAACCAGGGTTATAACAATATAGCCCCACCACGGCAAATCTAAAAGACCATAAAACATAAGCGACACCTCCGATTACTTGCAGTGTACTAGACTCTCAAGCCCCTTACTAGAGAGGTAATCAACTAACTTTTAACCTTACCTCTCGCCTTCTCTCTCTAGTGACTATACTTTGACTCAATGATGACACAAGATCTGGTAACTGTAAAAAATGTGAGTTACGGCTACCCAACGCAAGGGATGCAAAGAGCTCTGAGCTTTACCGTGCGCCGAGGCGAATGCATGGCATTGATTGGTGCAAATGGCAGCGGAAAAACAACGACCCTGAACTTATTGGCGGGTTTGCTTCGACCACAGCGCGGTGAAGTTTTGATCCAAGGAATTAATATTCATACCCACCCACGAAGAGCCAAATTGCATCTCGGCTTCCTACCCGATTTTTTACCACTTTATCTTGATCTCACGGTAATGGAATACCTCAGCTTTATTGCTAAGCTTCGACAAATCCCTAAACTAAAAAGAAAAGATGCCATTGCCGAAACGATTGAACAACTTAATCTAGCACCTTATCGTCAATATTTAATTGGTCGATTATCTAAAGGCTTAAAGCAACGCGTCGGACTTGCACAAGCCATTTTGCACCGTCCCTCTGTCCTTCTACTCGATGAACCCACGCAAGGGTTGGATACTATACACATCGAAATATTTCAAGAACTATTAAAAAATTATAAAAAAAACGCTGCCATTATCCTTTCTACCCATTATCTAAACGAAGTGGAGGGAATTTTAGATCATGCCCTACAATTTAACAGCGAAGGGATAACATCGTATGATTTACACCATTGCACAACATGAATTGGTAAAACTGTTTAAAACCGGGAAAATTTGGCAATTACTAGCACTTTGCCAATTTATTTTAGGACTTATTTTCTATTGGCTAATGGAAGAATTTTTATTTAAAAGCCAAAATTTACTGCTTGAAAACACACGTTCGGTAGGGATCACGGAGGAAGTGATCCACCCGCTATTTGCTTGGGCCGCCTTATTTTTCTTTTTCATTACGCCACTGCTTGCCACTCAGTGCGTTACTCAAGAACGTAAAACCCATACTTTGGATCTTTATTTAACATCCCCTCTTTCATCTCTTGAGATAGTGATGGGTAAGTTTATTGGGATTTTTTTGGGTGAGATCTTTCTCCTATTGCCAGTGCTTATTATGCCTCTTCTGATTACGTTAAATGATCATTTAGATATAGGACAATTCATTTCTGGACTATTTGGCCTCATATTGCTGCTAGGTGCTACATTAAGCTTGGGTATTTTTGTCTCTAGCCTGGCAAAAGAACCCTTTATTTCAACCTTGGTGATTTTTATCTCGTTATTATTGTTAACCGCGTTGGAATGGACAGCCCATTTTTTAACACCCAGCCTGCAATGGATCGCGGAGCTAGCTTTGCTCCACCATTGTCAAAACTTTTTATCCGGGATCATCAATACCCAGGATATAATCTACTACGTTTTCTTTACTGTCCTTTTTCTAAGTCTCGGGGCATTTCGGTTAAATAAAGAATCCTACTTTAAGAGAAGCACATGAAAAACGTAAAACCCGGTTTTTTCATGGTTATATTTTTACTCGCCTTACTAGGATACCAACATCCGATAGAATTTGACGTCACTGAAAACAAAACCAATAGTTTGAGCAAAAACAGCCGCGAAATATTATCAAAATTATCTGAACCTCTGAAGGTAGATTTTTTTACGGCTGATCGCAATATGCAACGAAGTGTAAGTTCAATCATTGAACTTTTCCAAAAAGAAAATAAAAATATCAACTTTGACGTACATTACACTGCCCTTGATCCACAAGAAAAGTTAAAACTGGGAATTCAAACCAATCACAACTTGGTATTAACCTATGAAAATCGCAAAAAGGCCATCGATTTAAATCTTGCGAAATGGAATGAACTTGTCTTTTCTAACTTAATCTATCAAATTTTGCAAGAAAAAGAACAATGGATTATTTTCTTATCTGGACATGGCGAACTAAACCCCGTCGGTGTTGAAAATCAAAATTTAAGCTTATTAACAACCGAGCTTAAAAGTAAAGGATTAAAGGTTGCAGCGTTAAATTTAGGAGACATCGGCATTATTCCTGATAATACTCAATTGTTGATCATAGCTGCCCCGAAAACAGCATATCTATCGCAAGAAATGAGCCAAATTATGACATATTTAAAGCATGGCGGACATTTGCTATGGCTATACAATCCTAACGCTCCCGCTGGATTTGAACCATTGGCTAAAGCTTTGGGGATCCAAATCCAAACCAAAACAATTATCGATCCTAAATCGCATCAGATGGGGACACCCCACCCTGCCATGACTATTATAAATCGATACCCAGCACATCCAATCACCGAAACATTAGAAAGTCTAACGGTTTTTCCCTTTGCTGCCCCAATCATTGCAACCGAAAATGACATGGGTTATGAGATAAAGCCGCTCTTAACCACCAACAATGCTACACACTTGGAAGGAAAAGCTGGTGCTCGCCAATCGTTTACGATAGGGGTAACCCTTACCAAGGGGGCTCAACGTATCGTGGTACTCGGCAATAGCCATTTTCTAAGCAATGCCCATCTACAAAGCTATGGCAATTTAACCTTGGCCACTCGCCTTTTTGACTGGTTAAATGAAAACGAACCGTTTATGATTCAGGATAGACACCCCACTGTTGATCCTTCTTTTACCCAAAACGTCTTTACCAAAGTCACTTTGCAGATCCTCTTTCCCTATGTATGTTCTCTTGGATATCTTTTGATCGGGTGGTACATCAAACGAAACAGATATAAGAAATATCTTTTATAATAGGTCGTTATTTGCTGTTAAGCTAAATACCTTCTACACTTTAACTAAATAAATGGCTGAGTTTATAATATCTTGGAGTTTGACAATGCATAGAATGGATTCTGTGGACCCCCAAAAAAGTAAGGCCTTTTTTAAAAAACGGGCTCATCGACCCTGGAATGCCGCTCTGCTGGAAAACACCATCGAAGAAGCAACGACACCCAAAATGCCGATTAACCACACTGCAAATAGGGTAGATGAAGAATTACAAGAAACCCTGATTGAAAAAACCAAACAACGCAATGAACTTTCCGAACTTTTAACATCGCCCGATGAAAATCGTTTACTCATTGGTGGTTTTTTACATCCGCAAAATATATTTTTTCAACCAGAAGCGGGGAAATTAAATGAATCGAGCAATTTAATCGATGAATTAAAAAACAAAGAACAAGAAATTTTAACCCTTTCTAGTGATTTAAAAGTGGCAAAAGCCATGGAACAAGTCGAAAAATTGGAATTGTCTCGAAAAAAGGAAGAAGAAGCCAGAATGGCTGCAGAAAGTAAAGCTTTATTCGCAATACGAGAAGCCAAACTCGCCGCTGAACAAGCCTATAAAATTGAACAACAACTCAACAATGAAAAACAAATGAGACTGAAGGAAGAAAAAAGCAAAAGACTTTTAGAAGAAAAAAACCTGGCTGCATTGAATGAAATAGCCAAAAATGAAGCTCTTTTACTGAAATATGAGCAAGCTCAGTTGGCAGCTGCTGAAAAAATTAAGCAAATTGAAGCAAATGCAGTTCTTCAACAACAAAGAGTTAAAAACGATGCGGAAGATAAAATAAAAAAAATCGTGGACGAAATGTGTTTACAGATCGAAAAACATAAAAAAATATGCAGTGATACAAATTTAGAGGCCGCCGAAGCCATCGCAGAGATGGAAAAGGCCGCGGATCTCAGACTAAAAGAAGTTGAATTGAATGCGGAACAAAGGATCAAACTTTTTGAAAAACAGGCAGAAGAAAAAATAGCCAGAATACAGGCGGATTCAAATCGAAAAATCCAAGAAGCTTTACGACAAATACAGAGTCATGAAAAAGCCAAACAATCTGTGCAAACTTGGGCACAAAAAACAGTTGAAACAGCGCGTCAAGCAGAAGTGGCCAAAAAAGAAATGGAAGAAAAATTAACAGCATTAACCAAAACAGCTGAAGATAATCGACTTCAATTTCAAACAAAAATTGACAATATGGCATCAGAAATTACGCAACTTAACAAACAAAATGAAAATATGAAAATTCAAAATGAAGAATTACTGATAAAATCACAGGCAGTTGAACAAAAAAATGTGGACATTATTAATGAATTAGAAACCATCCAGGCCACAGCGGATAACGAGAGAGTCAAATTTGAGATTAAGACAACTACGCTTCTTTCTGAAACCCATCAACTCAAAGAACAAAAATCTTCATTAGAACAGCAAAAAAATAAGCTGGAAACACAATTGGCTGAAGCAAATAGCTCAATACAAGCATTAAAAAATGTTATTGAGACTGAAAGGAATTTAAGAAAAATCTTGGAACAAAAATTAGATGGCAGCACTATTCGCGTTGATGAACAAAAAAGAAAGCTTGTAGAAAACAAAATTCTTGAACTAACAAAACAAATGGGAGATATGGAAGTTGTAAGATTTAAATTGGAAGAGACACTCGCTGAAACAGCAGAACAGCTAAATAAATTACGAATACAGATGAAATCGGAAAAAATCGTAAAAGAATCCTTAGAGGTTCAGCTTAAAGAATCCATGGAAAAAGTATTTAACCTTGAAATTTTAAAACAAAAGGAATACGATGCAAAACTAGCCGCCGAACAACAAATTATGGTTTTATTAGGACAAAGACAATATCTGGAAAAAGATCAAATCTTAAGTTCTGAAAAACTAACAGCGATGCTTAATCGCACAAAAGAATTAGAAATGGACTATGGCAATGAGAAATCCTTACGAATCTCAGCCGAGAAAGATATCTCTATCTTGCAGAGCCAGCTACAACAATACATTGCAGAAAAAGTTCAGTATGAGCAAAAAATTGATGCTCTTTTTGAGCGAACGAGAGAATTAGAAGTAATGCTCAACTCTGAGATCTACTTACGAAAAGAAGCGGAACGTCTAAAATCCATTGAAGAACAAGCGAAAAAATCAGCGCAAGAAAAAATTAGCCATGCCATTGAACAAGCTAACCAGATGGTGCTGAATGCGCTCGGTGGTTTGACTACGGTTGATGTTCCAACTGGTGAAATTTAGCCAATAGTTCTTCTTTGGATTCAACAAATGCGGGATCCTGAGGAATGCAATCGACCGGGCACACTGATTGACACTGTGGCACATCAAAATGCCCCACACATTCTGTACAACGACTGGGATCAATCACATAATATTCACTGCCCATTGAAATCGCCTCATTAGGGCATGCAGGTTCACAGACATCGCAATTAATACATTCATCGGTTATCTTTAACGCCATTTTCGCACCTTATTTAAATCGTTCCTTTAGCTTACCAGAAACTATTGGATGGACAAAATGGCTTACATCTCCCCCTAAAGAAGCGATTTCTCTTACTAAAGTTGAAGAAATGAAAGAATAGGATTCGGAAGGGGTTAGGAACAGCGTTTCAATAGATGGCATTAAATGCCGATTCATATTCGCTAATTGAAATTCATATTCAAAATCAGATACAACTCGTAAACCACGTACAATAGCCTTCGCTTTCTTTTTTTCTGCAAAATCCATCAATAAATTTGAGAACCCGCATACTTCAACATTCTTCAAATGAGCTAAAACTGTTTCTGCCATCAGAACTCGGTCCGCCAAACTAAAACTAGGATCTTTTCTTTTGTTTTCAGCAATTGCAACCACAACGGTACCAAATAGCTTTGAGGCTCGCTCAATGAGATCTTGATGACCATTAGTGATAGGATCAAACGTTCCAGGAAAAATTACAGTGCCTTGCATTTTTACTCCCTAACTCTTATGATACGGTGCACTAAAAGTGTGGACTGCTTCTAGTAAAATCGTAACTTTTTCTGGATCAATATCCGGGTAAATTCCGTGACCCAAATTAAACACATGGCCAGAACCCACCCCGAATTGCCGCAACGTTTTTTTCACTTCACTTTGAATACAGGCCACATTTCCATATAATACCGCCGGATCTAAATTGCCTTGTAAGGCAACTTTATGCCCAATTAAATCTCGCGCTTTATCTAATGGCATCGTCCAGTCTAAGCCTACTGCATCGCACCCACTACAAGCAATGGCAGAAAGATACGGTCCACTATTTTTTGTAAATAATATAAAGGGAATTCGTTTTCCTTCATAAACTCGTAACACATTTTTAACAATATCTTCCATATAATTCAAAGAAAAATCGCGATAATCTGGGTTTGATAATATACCACCCCAGGTATCAAAGATCATCACGACATCAGCACCTGCAACAATTTGCGCATTTATGTAATTAATGAGGGTTTTTGATAAATGTTCTAACAAACGATGCAGGGCTTCTGGTTCAGCATACAGCATTTTTTTTATTTTAGAAAAACTTTTTGAAGAACCTCCTTCTACCATGTAGGTTGCAATGGTCCACGGACTTCCTGCGAAACCAATCAAAGGAACTTTATTTTGTAAAGCTGCTTTGGTTGTGCGTATGGCATCCATTACATATCTTAATTCTGTTTCTGGATCAACGGTTGGTAATTGTTCTATATCCCGTAATGACTGGATTGGATTTAAAAAGCGAGGTCCTTCATTTTCGACAAACTGTAATCCCAAATTAAATGCATCGGGAATGGTTAAAATATCAGAAAATATAATGGCCGCATCTAATGGATAACGTTCTAGGGGTTGCAACGTCACTTCACAGGCTAATTCGGGCGTTTTGCAGAGCGTTAAAAAATCTTTGGCTTTATTTCTAACCGAACGATATTCAGGTAAGTAGCGCCCCGCTTGACGCATAATCCACACGGGTGTGCGATCCACGGGCTCTCGAAATAGCGCTTGTATAAGCCGATGTTGAGTAAACATGTTAACTTTCTTAATACTGGTTGGGTAAAGGCGCCAAGCACCCTAGGCACCTGACGCCTTTATTGTATAGCAGTTAGCTCCCCGTATTCAATGGATTCACAATTTTGGGCGTTAAGAAGATGATCAATTCTTTTGGAGTGTATTGAGAATATCGATTTCTAAAGATGGCTCCAATAAAAGGCAGGTCCCCAAAGAACGGTACTTTTGCAAATTGTTTGGTATCCAATATCGATAAAACCCCCCCTAATACCACTGTTTCACCATTATCAATTAATACCTTGGTTTGCAAACGGTTCGTATTAACGACCGGTCCTGCAGCAACGGTAGCGCCTTGCGTGTCATTGGAAATTTGCAAATCTAAAGAAATCCTATCATCCGGCGTGATGTGCGGGGTGACTTCTAATTTAAGTGCAGCAGTTTTATAAGAAACGCTGGTTGCACCACTCGAGCTTGCTTCCAAATAGGGAATGTCAACGCCTTGTTCAACAGTCGCCTTATTTTGATCCATAGTCACTAATTTGGGTCGCGCAACCGTTTTACTGCGTGTCTCATATTCTAAAGCTTGCAATTCGAGATCCAATAATGTGCCGTTCGGCAATTTGGCCAACGCAAATCCTGCTGAAGCAGGATTAAGTCCCGCAGCGCCATAAACGGTTCCCGCCGTCGTAACGCCGAAGTCACTAAAAAATCCTTCGGTATTGTTTACTGTCGGAGGCGTACCACCATAAGTTTGCTGCTTAATATTGGCGTTTGGTGGATTCTCCGCAGTGGTAAAATCGGCATTAGAAGCGGGGACACCGCTTTGTCCATTGCCATTGGTATAATCACCAATTGCACGCGCTCTATCAATCGTTCCGCCAATCCCTAAGCGTCGATGACCAAGCCCGAGATTGGCACCTCCCCCAAATTGCATGCCTAATGTCGATTCTAATGTCTTATCGGCGGTAACAATTTGTGTCGAAATTTCTACTTGTCTTACCGGTATATCTAATTTTTTTAATAAGGCACGAATTTCATTTAATTTATTTGCAACGTCTTGCACCAATAAGGTATTGGTTCTTTTGTCTACACTCACTGTACCACGGCTCGTCATGAGAGAATTGGTTTTATCTTTTAATAATGTTGCGAAGTCCTCTGCATTCGCATAGTTTACTTGAATTAATTCGGATTTCATCGGCCCTAAATCTTGAACCTGCTTTTGTCCTTCTAATTCGACTTTTTCTCGGGCAGCAATTTCACTCGCCGGACCCACCAACATCACATTACCATATTGACGTTTATCCAAGCCTTCTGTCTTTAAAATAATATCTAATGCTTGATCCCAGGGAATATCTTGCAATCGCAGGGTCACATTTCCCTTCACATTATCGCTGGTAATAATATTAAACCCTGAAAAATCGGCAATGATCTGCAAAACTGCTCGCAATTCAATGTCTTGAAAATTTAAAGATATTTTGTCTCCGGTATACTGCCCGTTCGCCTCTTTAGCGGCCAATTTTTCTTCCGTGGTTTTTGCTCTTAATTCAATAACAAATTGCTTATCAACTTGATAGGCTATTTTTTCGTAATCCCCCGCTGTTTGAATTAACAAGTCGACATTGGGGCCCGCCCTGGAAATATCGACACTTTTCACGGGTGTTGAAAAATCCGTTACATCATATTTTTTTATCAATCTATCTTCGACTCCCGCCCCTGCAAAAAGAGCGGTCACATTACCATTCGCATCTTCTTTCATATCAACCGAAATATCTGAGGTCGATAAATCAACAATAACTTTACCTTCTCCTTGCGCACCTTTCCTAAAATCAAAGGCTGTAATCTGATAATTAGCATGTGAACAAGCATGCTTATTTTTAAGACCGGGTTTAACTTTTTCTTCGACTAAAGAAATCTTTACCACATGACCCTCAACCGATACATCATAGGGTATTATTTCTGAAACATCTAGAATTAAACGGGTTTTATTGTCTGTTTCTACCGCTTTAATCCCTTTTAAAACGCTATCGGATATCTTTTGATTATTTGCTTCTTTAGAAAGTTTATTGCGCACATTTTCAAAATCAAAAATAATCGAAGCGGGTGTTTCTACCGAAAAACTTTTAGGCTTCGAAACTGATCCAGAAAACTGTAAAATAATTTGAAAGCGATTTCCATACCCTGGAACCAAGTCAATATTTTTTAACTCTGCCTTCTCGCCTGCATACGCGATTCCGCTGAATATGATTGCCAGTAACCCAACCAATCTCATCAATTGTCGTTTCATTTTATTCCCCTTTTGCATTCGTCACGGGTTTTAGCATCTGGATTTTGGCCATATGCTCACGCCATGTTCCCATGCTATCTGCTACCCATTCCTGAACTTCAATTCCATTTTGATTCACTTTAACTATTTTTCCTGAATTTTGTCCGATATAGTTACCCACATGGGCAAGATGAACAATCTGATTCTTATCTTTTAATAGAGCAAAAAATATGCCATTACGTTCTAAAGTTCCTACCATTTGAAAGGAATCTAATGGAAAGGCCTCTAAAGGCTCACGCGGTCGATTCAAATCTGGGCCATTTATTTGAGATAATCCTGGCTTTTGTGCATTACTCAACACAAAAGGTTGAAAAGGATCACGCGCGTTTGTTGCTTTATATACAAATGGCTCAGTAGGAGTATATTTTGGAATAACAGCCTTATAAGGAATCTTATGCTCCTTGGTTCTTTTAATAAACTCTATAACCGAAGGATCTGGATCAGAAGAACATCCGCACAAAATGGTATTTGCTATGCCAATGATACAAATCCTCACTATTCTTATCATTTCGATTGTTCCTTAGCCGTTATCCAATAGGTCTTGGCTACAACATCCATACTGAGCGAACCCCGTCCTTTTGAGTCATTCTTTTTCATCGTAAAATCATGCAGCGTAATTATTCTTTGTAAACCGGAAATTTTGCTGGAAAATTCAGCAAGGCTCTTATAATCGCCCGTGATTGTCATCTCGATTGGGCTTTCTTCATAAAAGCCCATACTTTCATGCTTCCCTGGAATAATTGTAACAAATTGCAATCCGTAGCTATTGGCTTGCTGGGTAATATCTTCCAATAATCCCGCTTCTTCGTTATCAATTGGTAACTGTTCCGTCAATTTGGTAAGCTGTTCTGACACCAACTTTACTTCCTTCTTATATTCCCCCAGGTTGGCGACTTTCTGCTGAGTATCAAAAAAAAGTTGGCTCGCTTCTTTTTGTTTTTTCTGCAGTGTGCTCAAAGTATCCAGCATGTCACTCAAATCAATGCTATAGCCAATATAAAAGGTGAACAATGAAACCAATACCATCAATGTCCCCTTTAGAACCATCGGCCAACTACCGATATCATCTAACTTAAGCTCACTTATGCGAACGCCTGCAATTTCCACTAATCACTCCCAATAATTAAAGATTGAGTAAATGTTATTTTAAAGTTAAGGCCTACCCCATCCTTATTAATTGCAACCTCATTTAATTTGAGATCGGTTATCCATTTAATATTTTCTAGGTTCTTCATTAACACCGATATACTGCCATTGGTTAAGGAAACGCCTTCTAGATAAACCAGATACCCCTTTGGCGTTACAACGGCAAGATCGGTGTTATTTTTTTCATTTTCTTGGCTATTGCTCTTTGTTAGCGACGTCTCTAGATTATGGTTCGTCTGCTCCTCTGTTATTTCTTTTCGTGACATTTCTGTTAAATAAATATTTTCAGGCAATACAGCAGGAATTGCATCAAACAAACGAACAATCGAAGTTCTATCAACTGCTAATAACTGGATAACGCTCATTCGTGTATAAAGCTGTTTTTTATCCTGCTGCAAACCTTGAACCTCAACAACCTCAGATCTAATATCTTTCAAAGCGGCGTTTATATAACTTATATTGGCATTTTCAACAGTGATCCGATGGCTCAAATACATATCAATTAAAATCACTGCCACAATCGATAGCCCAACAACCCCGCCTAATTGGACGTAATATGACAAATTTTGCGCTTTTTTGCGTTCTTCCCGCCAAGGGAGTAGATTAATTTTACTCATTATCAAAAGTCCTTAACGCAAGACCACAAGCCATCATTAATCCAGGCGCGTCTGCCATTAAACTGTTTTTATCAACTTTTGTAGAAATTTCCATCTCTGAAAAAGGATTTGCAATAAACGTTTTAAATGACAATTTTTCTTGGATTAAACTTTCTAATCCAGGTAACAGTGAAACGCCTCCCGCTAAAACAATATGATTAACTTCTGCCTCTTCCGCAGAGGATGAAAAAGTCTGCAATGCACGACTTACTTGCTGAACGATCGTTTCTTTAAATGGCTCTAATACTTCTGTCACATAATCTTCCGGTAATCCCCCGAATTTTTCAGCGGCAATGGCTTCTTCCAGCGATAAACCGTAACGTTTCTGGATCTCATCCGTTAGATGCTTGCCGCCAAAAGCTTGGTCTCGGTTATAAATAACCTTCAGATCTTTAAATACATAGAGCGTTGTATTGGTAGCGCCAATATCTATTAACGCAATCGTCACACCAGCCCCTTTAGCTGGCAAATGATTTACCACCAACCCAAACGCGCGTTCCATCACTAAACTTTCTAAATCAACCACAGTAGGCTTTAATCCCGCCTCTGTCACCGCAGAAATGCGGATATCTACCGTTTCAAATCGAGCGGCAGCTAACAAGACATCAATTAAATTTGGGTTTTTGGTGTTAAGCCCAATAATTTCGAAATCAAAATAAACCTCATCTAATGGGTAAGGAATATAACGATCCGCTTCTAACTCAATCTGTTCTTCCAATTCGCGCTCGGTAAATTCAGCATTCATTTGAATAATACGACTTAAAACTGCTGATCCTGCAACCGCAATGGCCGCAAACTTACGACGTACTCCAATCTGGCGAATTAACGCACGTAAGCTTTCTGCGACTTTATCGACCCCCTTAATGTTTTTCTCAATAACCGTTAAAGGCGGCAAAAGCACCTCGCCATAGGTTTCTACCTTGTATTGGCCGTTCACTCGGCTAAGCTCCAATACCTTGATAGAGGAGGAACTGATATCAATCCCAACCAAAGGCGTTGAACTAACTTTGAAAAAATCAAACACGTCTTACCCTATCCTTCTTAGCTTTATGCCTTACTTTAAAAAAAGTTACAGCACTCTAACTTAATACTAGTCTTCTGTTGAAAAATGTCGAGCATTCTAGGTGGCGTAGATCATTTTAGGTTTGGTATTATACTTCGAAGGTAAAAGCCTATTTATTTAATTATATGGATAACTTAATGGGTGTTGTATTTCGAATCATCAAACGCTCGGCTCTCGGCATCTTCGCCCTACTCGTGATTATGGGGATCTTGGCGGTACTCTATCTGGAATCTACTTTACCTTCTGTCGACCTACTAAAAGACATGCGTTTGAAAGTACCCTTAAAGGTTTATTCCAACGACGGTAAATTAATTGGAGAATTTGGTGAAGAGCTGCGTACCCCTATTACACTTAATCAAGTTCCGAAAGGCCTCATTAACGCAGTATTGGCCACAGAAGATCGCCGTTTTTACGAACATCCTGGAGTAGATTTTAGAGGTCTTTTGCGCGCATCAGTTATTTTACTCACAAATTCTCACATTAAGCAAGGCGGCAGCACCATTACCATGCAGGTTGCCAGAAACTTTTTCTTGACCCGCAAAAAAACGTTTACGCGCAAACTTTCTGAAATCTTATTGGCACTCAAAATTGAAAAAGAGCTGACCAAGGATGAAATTTTAGAGCTTTATCTCAACAAAATATATTTTGGAAAACGGGCTTATGGGGTCGCAGCTGCCGCAGAAGTTTATTATGGAACCACGGTCGATAAGTTAACATTAGATCAAGTCGCTATGCTAGCCGGTCTACCGCAAGCGCCTTCGAATATTAACCCTTTGCATGATCCAGACGCTGCGTATAAACGGCGAAAACATGTCTTAGAACGAATGCTCTCCTATGAATTTATCACAGACGCACAATACAAAGCAGCTGTCGATGCCCCTTTGCCAACGAAATATCACAATCGCACCGTAGAATTCGAAGCGCCTTACGTAGCAGAAATGGTGCGTCAAGATCTTTATGCCCGTTATGGGGAAGCAATTTATGCGTTGGGTTACGAAGTCTACACAACCATTGACAGCCAACAACAAGCTTATGCCAATCAAGCCCTAAAGAGAGCTTTATTAGAATATGATCAACGACATGGTTATCGTAAACCTAAGTTCCATTTTAAATTGTCACGTCATAAAACCCCCGAACAAGAAATAGAAAACTGGAGTAATGAATTAAAAGAGATCCCCGCTTATGGACGTTTATTACCCGGCGTTGTCATGAAAATAAAAGAAACACAAATCTCTGTTTTACTACAAGATGGACGCTATATTGAAATACCATGGGCAGGACTTTCTTGGGCAAGACCTCAGTTAAAATGGCCGCGCGTTGGCGCTTCTCCTAAAACAGCTGCTGATGTTGTTAGAATTGGAGATGTTATCTATACAGAAGAAACCCCAGATCAATCCTGGAAAATGGTCCAGATCCCTGAAGTTGGTGGAGCTTTGGTAGCGTTAGAACCGGATACTGGGTCTATTTTAGCTTTGGTGGGTGGATTTGATTACAATCTTAGTAGTTTTAATCGTGCTGTACAGGCAGAAAGACAACCAGGTTCAAATTTCAAACCATTCCTGTACGCAGCAGCACTAGCAGAAGGTTATACGCTAGCCAGTGTGATCAGCGACTCTCCCGTGGTTTACACTGATCCTGTCACCGGCGTTACTTGGCGTCCACATAACGATAAATTTAAATCATACGGTCCCACCCGTATGCGGGCTAGTTTAATGCGTTCACAAAATATGGTCACCATTCGTTTATTACAATCGGTTGGGTTACAAAAATTTATTGAATATGCAAATAATTATGGGTTTAATCGCAAATTGCCTAATTTTTTATCGGTAGCACTTGGCGCCGCTGAATTAACGCCGCTTGAGATCGCCAATGGATATTGTACCTTTGCCAATGGCGGCAATCGTGTCAAAGCGAATTTAATCAAAAAAATTAAAGACTATCAAGGCAATTTAATTTATGAAGCCCCTGCCCCCACTTCGGAACCTACCATTGGCCCGCAGATTGCATTTTTAATTACCTCCGCGCTACAAGATGCCATTCAAGGCGGAACAGGTCGGCGCGCCAAACAATTGGGACGTAAAGATCTTGCTGGAAAAACGGGTTCTACCAACGATTGGATGGATGCGTGGTATTCTGGTTATAACCGAGATGTTGTGGTAACCGCTTATGTAGGCTTTGATGAACCGCGTACCTTGAAAGAATATGGTGCAATCGCTGCACTTCCAATGTGGATGTATTTTATGGAAGCAGCATTAAAGGATAAACCGGAACATACATTAGAACCACCACCCGGTATCGTTTCTGTCAAAATAGATCCGGTAACGGGCCTTTTGGCAAGAGAAGATCAACTCGATGCAATCCAAGAATATTTTATTGAAAATACGGTACCACAAACAACGAGTGCTTATTCAGGAAGTGCGGAAAGTAGTGCAGAAGGTCATGGTGGCCGCAGTGGCGTAGAAGCGTTGTTTTGATACCACATATTACCACAAAAATCCCAAGAGCCACAAAGGCAAGCTTCCATCCGTAAAAGAGAGAATGTTGTCAGCTAATACATAGCTATTAGATATGGATTTAATTTGGCGTTTGTTTTTGCTTTTCCCCCCCACCTCAAATATCAAGCGATCATTTAAACAAAAATCACCCATGGCAGGAGCAGTGAGTTTTCCTTTTAATGATAAACAATTAGCAACAAATGTTTCTCTTATTGTGCCTATTGCTGGATTTGTGCTGAACGCATATGCAAAATTAGTATTGTTTAATAGAATTTTTTGAGGTTTTTGGAAATCCTTATGAGATTTGTTCATAGAATATAAATTTATAAGCACCTCACTTTCATTTAGATAATATAGATATTTTTTTAGAACATTGTCATTTGCAATTCCTAGATTTTTCGATAATTCAGATATATTAGGCGTAAAAGGGCATTTATCTGCTATATGTTTTAATAAAGCCTTAATATTATGTTTGCTTATATTATCAATATCGTTATGTACACTCGGCAAATCAGAATCAATTGTACTGTTGATTGAATTTATTAAGCTTTGATAATATAATGATGCCGCAGAGTAATTATCTTTAGAAATAAAATAACCTTCTTTTAAATAAAGATGAAATAATTCAATTAAATCCAATTTTTCTTTATTGAATATTTTGACGATGTTTCTCGTTATTTCTTCGCACGAATCTATAATTTCGGTTAGGGAATGTAATTCTAAGCTTAAGTTATAATTTTTATTTACATATTCTCTAAAACTAAGACCCTGTGCATGCAGCATTACATGTCTTCTACTTAGATCTGCAGAAGCATAATCTAAATTTAATGAAGAAGAACCCGAGACAACTAAATGAAGGTGTGGAAATGAATCTAAAATAGTTTTAACTTCGGCTTGCCAATTGGTGTATTTATGTATTTCGTCAATGGCTAGGTAAACACCACTTCTTTTATAATATTCATGTGCTAATTCTGCTAAGGAAACCGTTAATAAGGTACTATCTGCTGATACATAAAATACTTTATGGCCTTCGATTTGTTTTTTTAGCAGATATTGTTGAATTAAAGTAGATTTTCCTATACCTCGTGCGCCTTTTAAAATAACTACATTTTTGTTAGGGGGGTTTAAATACTGAAGAAGGCCAGAGCGAACATAAGTGTAATTATTCACTTCTGCTATGAGATCGGTGGATATTTCCATAAGCCTTTGATAAGACATATTTTTTGCTCCATTAATACCATCTATTAGACCATTTAATTTTAAATTTTACCACTTATGGATGGTAATTTCAAGAAACTATTATTTAATTAGATCATTTGCAAGGAACCCAGCATTTATAGTCTGATTTTATAACCAGTAAAATTAATTATAGGCCGCTCATAAATTCCTTTATTGTTTTTTTTAGATGGGGGTTATCACATTTCGTTTTAGCCCACACATCTCCTTCAGCTTTAAGTCTATCGAATATCGATAGCAAGGTAAATTGTGCTGAAGATATAACTGTCTTACCCAGTTCTTCCCAGGTGATAGGGGTTGCAACTGGAGCAGTTTCAAGCGCCCGAAGAGAATAAGGAAGCACTGCATTTAATCCGTAGGCATTTCTCGCATAATCAATAAAGACTTTATTCCCTCTTTTCTCTTTAGATTGAACAATCGTCATTTCCTGTGGGTATTTCTTAACCAAATAGTTTGCCATATTTTTGGCAAAATCATGAATAATATCAAATGTAATTTTTTCTTGGATGGGAATAAGCACATGTATACCTCGCGAACCTGTGGTTTTAAGCAAAACTTTAATACTCAAGTCATCTAACAAGATTTTAATCTTTTCTGCAACCCGGATAACCTTTTCAAAATCATGATCGGTTGGATCGAGATCTAAAATCATCGTATCCGGAAAATGAATATGGCTAGTCTTTGAAAGCCCACCATGAAAAACGATGGTATTTAAATTGGCCAAATAGGCAAGATCTGCTTTTTTACTAAGAACGACATAGCGCATGGATTCAGATTGCATTGGCAATTCCACCGTCTTTAGCCAAGGCGGCATAAAATCTGCATGTTTTTGAATAAAGCCCTTGGAATGAATTCCGGTTGGATAGCGTTCAAGCGTCACCGCCCTATTTTTCGCATATTTTAAAAAAAATGGGGCTACTGTTAAGTAATATTCAATAACTTGTGATTTAGTAATTCCTGACTTTGGAAATAATACTTTATCCAGATGCGTCAATGTAATCCTTTGGCCATTCATAACCTGATCTTCTTTCATTCTTTATTCCTTGCCTTCATCTTTTATTCTGATTAAAAGCCAAGAGCCTTCTTTAGCAGTTGCAAATTTTTGTAGGATAAAACTGACGTTGGTTAACCTTTTTCCATGTAAGCGCACCAGTATATGACCATCTTTTAAGGCTTGTTTCATGGTTCTTGCCTTATTATTCTTATTAACGGTTATATTTTCATAATACCCTTTATCCCAGATAATGACTTTGCCTCCCCCATATTCGCCTTTCGGAATAGTTCCAGAAAAATGAGCGTATTCTAATGGGTGATCTTCAGTTGCAATGGCTAAATGTTTTGCTTTATAGGATTCCGGCATACCTTTTGGCACCGCCCAGGACTTTAAAACCCCGCCTACCTCTAAACGAAAATCATAATGTAAATGAGAAGCGTGGTGTTCCTGAATAACAAACACGGGCTTTTGGTTTTTTGGATATAGTTTTTTATTATTACCAGCGGGTTCAGGTGTTAAACCAAAGTTTCTTTTTTTAAGATACTTTTCAAGCACAAAATTCCTTTTTTCAGATTATGGAATCTGCTTTATCGCTTTTTCCAGTATAGGAAACTGGTTAAAGAGTTTCCTATACTGTTTTCTGCTCGTTTAAGCGAACGCATGTTTCTTAAGCGTCGCACTTTTTCGAACTTTTCTTCGTTTTTCCAGGGTTTTTGATCGCTTGGGGCGCATTCGATGGACCTTTTTTTCAATAGAAGATATGCCCTTTTCCACCTTCTTTAATCCTTTGTCTGCCAAACCTTTTATTTTTCTTTTTAAACTTTTGGTTTTAGTCGCAAGTTTTTTGGGTAAAGTGGAGCCCTTTATTTTCTGGATTGCACGCTTTGATTTTAAAGTTGCCATCATCAGCTCCTTAAAATAAATTTGCATTTAATTATACTAACATAAAAGGTTTGCAAATTGCAAATACTAAAAATTTTCAAAACTAAATGATATTTATTCCATTTCCCGTCTTACTTCTTTTGGATCCTTATCTGTTCTTAACCCTTGAAAAGTTGGGTGCCTAAGTTTTCCGTCTTTCGTCCACTCCGTAAACTTAACCTCTGCAATAAGCGTTGGTTTAACCCAAATAGCATGATGTTCGGATATAGGTTCGGTAAAGGGTGACGTACTGATTTCTAATTTTTTTAATGCTCCATATAATTCCTTTAACGTCACTGCAGTATAACCACTGCCTACTTTACCAGCATATTTGAGTTGCCCATTTTGATAATAACCTATCAATAAAGCCCCAAAGCCAATCCTCGCTCCTTTTGGTAAGGTAAACCCCCCAATAACAAATTCTTGTTGATAGCCGCATTTAAATTTTAACCAATTGGAACTGCGATTATGCTCATAGATAGAATTTATGCGCTTTGCCATCACCCCTTCCCACCCGTTTTGGCATGCCGTTTGATAGAACTTTATTCCATCTCCTAAAATATGCTGACTATAACGAATGAATTCTTTATATTGAAGGCTTTTTAATAACAATTCCTTTCTTTGAATAAGCGGAATTTTTTCTAAATAGAACCCATCCAAATATAAAATATCAAAAGCATAAAAATATACTGGGATTTCACTGACAAGGTCCCGGTTTTTATTGATATGCATTCTTTGTTGTAAGGCAGAAAAACTAGTTATCTTATCCCTGAAAGCGACAATTTCTCCATCAACAATAAATTGACTGGTTTTTTCATTTAGAAATTCCTGTAAAAGTTCGGGATAATTTTTCCGAATATCTAATTGATTTCTGCTAAGAATTTTAACTGAATTTCCATCTTTGAAAACCAAACCGCGAATACCGTCATATTTACATTCAAAAAGCCACTCTTTATTTGAAAATCGCTCTTTGGTAAGCGTGGCCAGCATAGGGGGAAGCCAAGTTATTTTTCCGGGTTTTAATAATTTTTGGTGATTCTTAAGGGTTAACAACAATTGATGAGAGGGATCTATCCCATGTAAGATACTCATTTTTTGTCCCCATAAAACTCTCTCAAATTATAATGATAGACGCTGCACTGCTGTGTTAAGCTCTATAACAGCATCAATAGAAATTTGAAGGTTAGCTTTTTCGGATTCTGTTAAGTCTACCTCAATAATATCTTCGACGCCATTTGCACCAATTTTAACTGGAACGCCGACAAATAGAGGTTCTTTTATGCCATATTGACCCGGTTTTAATTTAGCGGCACAAGGTAATATACGTTTTTTATCAAGTAGATAGGATTCGGCCATTGCAATTGCAGAAGTTGCGGGCGCATAAAAAGCGGAACCCGTTTTTAAAAGGTTAACAATTTCACCGCCTCCTTTGCGAGTACGATCAACAATTTCATTTAAGCGTTCGCGTGTGATTTTTTTCTCAGCAACTAGCTTTTCGAGTGTAACGCCTGCGATATTGCTTAAACCCGTTAACGGCACCATGCTATCGCCATGTCCACCCAAAACATAAGCTTCAACGGACTGAACGGATACTTGAAATTCAGCTGCTAAAAAAGTTCTAAAACGTGAGGAATCTAAAACACCCGCCATTCCGACAATTCGATTATCGGGCACCCCTGAAAAATCGTGCAATAAACGAACCATAATATCGAGCGGATTGGTGATACAAATGATAAAAGCATTGGGACAATATTGTTTAATGCCGGCACCTACCGCTTTCATTACTTTGGCATTAATTTCTAAGAGATCATCGCGACTCATGCCAGGTTTTCTGGCGATACCCGCCGTCACAATCGCAATATCCGCATTCGCGATATCTTTATAATCATTGGTACCGATGACGTTACCAGCAAAACCTTCCATCGGCCCACATTGCGCTAAATCCAGCGCTTTACCTTGCGGGATCCCTTCTGCAATATCGTAGAGGACAACATCACCTAATTTTTTTAAGAGCGCTAAATGAGCGAGTGTTCCCCCAATATTCCCTGCTCCAATTAAAGCAATTTTATGCTTTGCCATGCGATTTCCCTCCCGGTTAGGCTAATTCGTAGGCTTTTTCCTCATATGCAATTTGTGCGACCCCTGATTCGACGGCAGCTTTTGCAACCGCTCCTGAAACCCGTTTGCGTAAACGAGGATCAACAGGCTTTGGTAAAATATAATCTGGCCCATAGCTTAATTTTTCTATTCCAGGATAAGCTTTCATTACACTTTCTGGAATAGGTTCATGCGCCAACATGCGAATGGCTTGTACCGCTGCGGTTAACATGGCTTGATTAATACAGCGCGCACGCACATCTAATGCCCCTCTAAAAATATAAGGGAAACATAGAACATTATTAACTTGATTGGGATAATCACTTCTACCCGTTGCCATCACTAAATCGCTTCGCGTTACTTTCGCCAATTCCGGCTTTATTTCTGGATCTGGATTGGATAATGCGAATACGACGGGTCTTGGCGCCATCGTTTTTAACATATCGGCTGTTAATAGATCAGCACCTGAAACCCCAATAAATGCATCTGCATCTTGCAATGCATCTGCTAAACTGCGCTTTTCAGTTTCTTGCGCAAACGCAAACTTATAGGGATTTAAATCCTTACGTCCAACATGGACAATACCCGCACGATCCACCATAGTAATGCAATGTCGATGGACGCCTAAAGAAACCAGCAAACGCATGGTTGCAATCCCAGCAGCGCCAGCCCCTAAGCACACTATTTTGGCATCTTCAAATTTTTTTCCTTGCAACTCTAGGGCATTCATCAATCCGGCTGCAACAATCACGGCGGTTCCATGTTGATCATCATGAAAAACAGGAATATCTAAACGGTCAATAAGCGCTTGCTCAATTTCAAAACATTGCGGACCTTTAATATCTTCTAGATTAATACCGCCAAACGTAGGTGAAATATTCGTTACGGTTTCTATAAAAGCTTCGGGACTTGACGCTGCCACTTCAATATCAAAAACATCAATATCAGCAAAACGTTTAAATAAGACCGCTTTACCTTCCATCACTGGCTTGCTCGCGAGAGGTCCTAAATCACCTAACCCTAAAATTGCTGTGCCATCCGTAATCACCGCGACTAAATTACCTTTCGCTGTGTATTTGTAGACATCCGTTGGATTGGCTGCAATCGCTCGCACCGGAGCAGCAACGCCTGGCGTGTACGCATAGGCTAAATCTTTTTGTGTTTCAGTGGATTTGGTGATTTCGATCGCTAATTTGCCAGGTTTTGGCAGTGCATGATAATCCAGTGCAGCCTTACTAATATCTTGTTCCATTTTTAAATCCTGACGAAAAAAAGAGGTTAAAAAAACGTCTCCTCGTATTTAAAAGACGCTGCTCCTTATTCCTGATTTTCTTTGCCTTCTGGATCTTTATTTTTCTTAGTTAAGGAAAGACCCGCAAATTTCTTTGCAAATTTATCAACTCGACCTGCCGTATCAACAATTTTTTGCTTGCCGGTATAAAATGGATGACATTCGTTACAAACCTCAATGTTAAGATCTGCACATAATGCTGATTTGGTCTGAAAAACGTGCCCGCAACTGCAGGTAACCGTTATGTCCTGATATTGGGGATGAATATTCTCTTGCATGAGTACCCTCGCTAAAACAACACTAATCTTAGAATCTAGCCGGGGATTGTATCGAATATCCTAAATTGCTGCAAGCCATTCTTATTGTAAGTTAATAAACTAATTTTTATTCCACATCTTTGGTTCTCCAATTGCCCATTCAGCAATGTGGACAGGCGCCTTAACCACAGGCTGGCTATCCCATTTTAAAAAGCCGGTATTTTGATCGTGTACATCCCTAGCGGCTTCTTCTACATCTGTATAAAAAGCCAATTCATCCTCATTAACGCCCAGCACAAATCTAGATTTCTTCCCTTCTTTCACTGGAACCACCCAGAATACGCCGAGTCTTGTCTTTAGATGCCACATAGAGCTAGCCTCCCATGTTCACCTTCCCTATATGTTTAATTATAGCGCACGTTAGTTAAAACTCGTCTCCTAGTAATGTCCCTTAAAAGCAACAAAATCTTTCTTGAATAATGTGTTAGAATCACTTTATGTTACACCAATCTTCCAATCCAATTGGTATTTTTGATAGCGGTATGGGTGGTCTTACGGTTGCCAAAGCTATAACCGAATTATTGCCAAACGAAAACATCATTTATTTTGGGGATACTGCGCATTCGCCATGGGGAGATAAGTCTGTCGCCGCCATTCAGAGTTATTCAACCAAAATTTGTGATATTTTATTGCAGCATCATTGTAAACTCATTGTCATTGCATGCCATACGGCTTCGACAGCTGCCCATGAAATTCTTTGTAAACATGTCGACAATCAAATTCCCATTTTGAATGTGGTTGATCCCGTCATTCAGCATATCGGTAGTTATCATGCCGATAAAAAAATGGGTTTAATTGGAACCAAACAAACCATCCGATCAAATGTTTACCAGAAACGCATTGATACTTTAAATCGGAACATTGAACTATCATCCCTCGCAACCCCTCTTTTAGCGTCTTTGGTTGAAGAAGGATTTGCCAATAACCCAATCTCTGAAATGGCCATTCGCGAATATCTTTCACACCCTTCTTTAAGTGATGTTAAGGCGCTGATCTTGGGTTGCACACATTATCCGCTATTAAAACATTATATTGAAAATTTCTACCATGATGTAATCGACATTATTGATGCTTCTGAAGTTACGGCAAAAGCATTAAAAGAGCATCTTATCAAAGAGAAAATGTTAAACTCCAGTCAATCAACGAAAAGGATCTTTTATGTTTCGGATCACAACGAATTTTTTGCAAAAACTGCGCAGTTATTTTTTGCAAGTGAAATTGAACTTCAGCCATACCCAATTCGAGAATAGCATCATGATACACAGAAGAGGAGACACCCTTATATTTTTGTCGGGCATTCGTCCGCTGCAATTCGATTTTATTGCCACTTTGCTCTTTCTTATATTGGTGTTAACCAGTTTATGTTGTTCGGCAGAGATCCAAACCGAAACCGCTTTCACCCCTGAAATGTTACTGCAAAATGCCATTAAAGACGGTCGATTAGATGACGTTCGCGTTTTAATAGACAATGGCGTCAATATTAATCAACCTTTTAGTCAAGGCGTTACTCCCTTACACACAGCGGTTATTAATAATCAAGAAAATATTGTTGCCGTACTGCTGCAAGCAGGCGCAGTGGTCGACGCCAAAGATGCAACAACGCAGGCCACTCCTCTTCATTTAGCCGCGCTCTATGGTAGAGAAGGGATTGCAACCCTTCTCATTCAACATGGCGCGAATATCAATGCCGTTATGAAATTTGGTATTACCCCTCTTTTGGTTGCCACTCAATTTAGTCAACCGCAGATTATCCAATTATTAATGGATAAAAAGGTTGACATTAACCATGCAGATCAAGAAGGATTCACTGCTTTGCATTTTGCCGCTCAAAATGGAGATCCCGTTATCGCACGTTTGCTCTTGGATAAAGGAGCCAAACTGGATCTGCGTGATAAAACCAATAAAGCAACACCGCTTGCAATTGCAATTGAAAACAACCATCCCGAAGTAGCAACATTACTAAAAGAACATGGTGCAGAATAATAGGAGAAAACGATGTCAAATACAAACAAATACGACTTATTTAAGCACATTGTAACGCTGGAAAAGGAGGTTTTAGATTTTGGATTTTATTGGGACAATCTCGAACAAATCTTAAATCAGATCAGAAACGAATGCATCGAGGTCAAAGAGGCGTATGAAAAAAGTGATCGAGCCCATTTAAAAGAAGAAGTGGGGGACCTCATCCATGCAACGATGAGTCTTGCCGTTTTTCTGAACCTCGATCCTAAACTTACCTTAGAAAAAAGCATGGCAAAAATGCAAAAACGGTTTAATACGTTGGTAGAATTAGTTAAAGCGGATGGATTGCCCAATCTTCATCATAAACCGACTTCTGTTAAGATGTCCTATTGGGATAAAGCTAAAAAAAGTGATCACATAGCCTCTTATTAAAACCGTATAATCCGTGGATAAAACATGACTGTGGAGTTTTACAAACAAACCTGGGAGAAACAAAAATCCGATCTACCTATATCTCTTGAAATGATCTATGAGTTAATAACCCCCCTATTTCCCAAAAGCAAAATTGATGCCTTTGAACTTGTTTCATCTGGCCTTGCCAATACAAATATAAAAGTCAGAACGCCCCCGCAAAGCGGGGGGCTTGACGGTTTGGAGCAGCCCAAAGGGCTGCCAGTGTTAAATGTTAATCACAAGATTCAGAACCTACCTGCTTCATCCGCGCCTTTGGCATCAAGCTGTTCCTGATTCTTGATATACGCCCTGATCTGAGCTTCTTCGAAGCCAACAGTCGACACTGCGTAACCTCGAGCCCAAAACTGTTCTCCATTAAAATTCCTTTTTCTTCCTCCAAACTGTCGCGCTACTGCGATCGCGCTTTTTCCCTTAATATAACCTACCACTTCGGAAACAGCATATTTCGGTGGTATACGGATCAGCATGTGTACATGATCCTGTACCATGTGTCCTTCCATAATCGTGCTTCCTCTTTGACCTGCTAATTCGTGAAATACAGTTCCCAAATATTTACGAATTTTCCCATACAGTTCTTTTTTGCGACACTTCGGAATGAAAACTAAATGATATTTACAGTCCCATTTCGAGTGGCTTAAACTTTCATACGATGATGTTGTCATAATTTCCTCCTGTTGGACCGTCAAGCCCGCAGGAGTATTTTGGCTGCATCATCACACTGAATCCAAGGGCCAAGCCTTGAGAGTCACACTGGTCAAACCAGTGGCTTACCTGTCATTGAGTTAAAAATCCAAAAAATAAATTCCTTTATAAATCATACTATTACAAACAGCTAGGAAAGATCTCCTCCCATCATAACTATGAACCCCCTTTCCACGAACGAAACTTTCCGCCGGTTATGTCAGAGGAACCCTTAATTGAGTTTTTAGTCTGGAGAGGGTAAGATAGGCTCATGATTCTAATAGGGTAGATATAGTTTATGTTTCGGGTTCATTCGGTCTTAAAAAATTTTAAACGGTTGGAACAGTTAAAAAAACAATCCATTGAACTAAACTCAAACCATAAAGGTCTTTTTTTTGGTCAAACAGCTCTGGTAATGTCTGAAGGAACGCCTGTAGACCTTTTAAGCATTACCACAGGCAACCGCTCTTCAAAACGATACTTTAGTGAGGTAAAAAAAATGCAACCCCCGATTGGTGTCAGTGACTTTAAAAAATTAGTTGAGTATAAAAATCCACAAGGCGAACCCTATTTATTTGTAGATAAATCTTTATGGGTGAAAGACATCATAGACGATCCTTCTGAGGTTATCCTTATTACTCGCCCCAGACGTTTTGGCAAGACCCTCAATATGTCTTTATTGCATCATTTTTTTGCAAAAGAAGTGAACAACCAGTCTACACATTCCTTATTTAAAAACTTAAAGATATTTCAACATCCAGACTATATGAAATATCAGGGTCAATATCCGGTTATCTCTTTAACGTTTAAAGATATCAAAAGTCGATCCTTTGAGGCCGCTTATGATGATTTTTGTGAAATGGTTCGTGGAGTTTATTTACAGCATGAGAAGCAGGCATTGTCTCACGGCTCAAGCCTAAAGAGTCGTGACAAACAGGACTACGAACGCTTTTTGGATAGAAAGGCGTCTGATAGTGCAAAGAGAATTGCGTTGAAGAATTTAACTTTTTATCTCAGTCAGTGTTATGGGGTGAAGCCCATTGTTTTGATTGATGAATACGATACCCCCATTCAAACTGCTTATCTTGAGAATTATTATAAAGAGATGGTTACGTTTATGCGAGAGTTTTTGGGCGCTGGCCTTAAAGATAACTCACATTTGCATAAGGCAGTTTTGACAGGAATTTTACGAGTGTCTAAAGAAAGTTTATTCTCAGGTTTAAACAATCTAAAAGTGTACTCTTTATTAAACTCGCGTTACGGAGAATATTTTGGTTTTACGGAAGAAGAAGTGCGGGAACTATTAGAAAAGGCGAACCTTGGGGACAGGATAAACGACATTAGAACATGGTACAATGGCTATCAAGCCGGGAATATTGTGATTTATAATCCATGGTCGATTCTAAACTGTATTCAAGAACAAGGGAAATTAAGTCCTTATTGGGTTAATACCAGCGATAATGCGCTTATTAAAGAATTGATTATTCAATCGAGCCCTTATACGAAAGCGCAGTTTGAATCTTTGTTGCAAGGAAAAGCGGTTGAAAAATTTATTAATGAAAACGTTGTTTTTGATCACTTGGAATCGAACGAATCAACCTTATGGACGTTATTATTAATGTCTGGCTATCTTAAGGTGACCTCCACCAAAGAAGTGGAACAAGGTTCATTGTGTCAATTAGAAATTCCCAATAAAGAAGTCAAAGATTTGTATCGAATGTTTGTTGCAGAGTGGTTATCCGGCGTTAATGATGCAACAGTATTTAATAGCTTTTTAACTGATTTGCTGAATGGTAAAATGGAAGATTTTGAGGAACGCCTAGGGAGCTTGATGTTACAAACGTTTAGTGTGCATGATATTAAAGGAAATAATCCAGAGAAGTTTTTTCATGGGTTTATGCTAGGGCTTATTGCTGGTCTAGATCAAAACCAATACAAAATAGACTCTAATAAAGAAAGTGGTTTAGGTAGATATGATATTATTATTGTTCCCAACGATCCTAAGAAATTAGGGATTATTTTAGAAATCAAAAGTCTTGATAAAGACAGCCCGCAATCCCTTAAAGAAGCGGCGGAGAATGCCGTCAAACAAATAGATGAGCAAAAATATAGTCAGAACGTCCTTTTTCAAAACGTTAACCGGTGTTTAAAAGTGGGCATTGCATTCAGAGGTAAAGAGTTAGCGACCCATTCTCGTCAAGAGGCACTTAATCCTGGAGCAAGTTCTGGAGTTAAACTTCAGGATTAGAAAAACCAATTAAATTTGAGGAGACATCATGTTAAGCCAACCATCCAATACGACGAACCCACCATCTCCTGTCTTCAGCAAAATAAATTTTCTGTAGTGCAGGGCTCTGGAAAAAAACCAGATTTTTAAAAATTATCACGACTTGCCTGGGATTTGGCTCGCTGTAACAACTCAATCTTTAAAACACGCTACAATCATCGCAGGTTAACTGTGAGTTCGTCATCTTTTTAACAATAAAGCCAAAAATGCAAGCGCAACCATTTGTAAACTATAGTGCCCGCAGGCTTTGTTGAATAAATCGCTTTCCCCTATATTTTTCTCTAATTTACAGCATAACTGACTGGCATCCCGAGCTGAGTCATTTTATTTAATGCAAAGCATCTTAGCAGAGCTTCAGTTCCTTGATTT
>JAJZUR010000095.1 GCA_021848375.1 Pseudomonadota bacterium
GTTCATTATTTAAAAAATAATCCAATAAACAAATCTTATTAGCTGCTAAACCTTGTTCTTTCCAGGCCAACTGACGAATATTTTCTATATTAACTTGATCTAAATTAACTTCGTAATTATCGGGAAGTACTTCACCATTCCAAGGTTCTAAGGTATTATCGCCTAAAATTAAAATATTAAATCCTTCTAATTTTAATTTCCTAAGTGCATTTAAAATTTCTTCTTTCTGCTCCGGCCTATAAGTTTTATAAGCAGGATTTGCAAAAATAAGTGTTTTCTTTTTACGTGCATCTGCACTATTCGTATTGGAATTAACAATAGCCCAAGGAGTGGCTGTTAAAAGATCTAGGGGATCCAGTAAGCAACCGCCGCTGGGATCAGCCGTTTTTATGACAGATGATGTATTTTCTTCTTCGTAAAATGCGCTAGGTAATGTAAACATATTTTAAATATTAGTATTTTTTTCAAAAAAAAAAAACAGGGTAAAATAAATATACAAATTCTAACATCATATAGGGCGGCTCAGATATGCAGTTGAGTATATGAGCGGTAGAGATCTAGATTTGACCCCTTTTCCTGATGGCGCGCCCGGAGAGATTCGAACTCCCGACCACCTGGTTCGAAGCCAGATACTCTATCCAGCTGAGCTACGGGCGCATAAGCCGTGATTCTCACACACCCGCCATATCTGAGTCAAATGAAATGGGCTAGCGCACGCCCTTCTGAGTAAGGCCCACCTGGGTAGATACGGCATTCCCTATTGAAGCCCCAACGCGGCGGGCAATGCGATCCAGCAGATTCTCACTTGGGGTATAGTCAACTAAATTTTCGGCTTTGATGAGCTCGCTCGCCACAAACTGGGCATCACCAAAGCCATCGACTAGCCCTAAGCTTAAGGCCGACTCCCCGCTCCAAAATAAGCCTGTAAAAAGATCGGGGGAATTACGTAAGCGAGTACCTCGCCCTTCTTTCACATTATCAATAAAGGCCTTGTGTACAATATCGAGCTGTGAATGGATAAAGGCATCTTCCGTTGGATCGCTCGGTAGATAGGGATCTAAGATCCCTTTATATTTGCCGGCAACATACAAGCGGCGTTCTACGCCGACTTTATGCATTACATCCACAAAACCAAAGGAATCAATTTTGACCCCAATGGAGCCGACTAAACTCGTTTTATCGCAATAAATGGCATCCGTTGCTGATGCAATTAGGTACGCAGCAGAAGTTCCCAGGTCTTCAATCACTGCATAAATTAAGGTTTGTGGATATTGCGCGCGAAGTGAGCGAACCTCACTGTAAATTTGTCTTGCCTGCACTGGGCTACCGCCTGGGCTATTAATACGTAAGATAACCCCTTTCACTTGTTTATTTTCAAATGCAGCGTGCAGCGAATCTCGAATGTTGTCCGCGTCAGATTCTGCGCCCGGACCAATTTCACCCGTAATTTCGATGATAGCGGTATGCGGCATGGATGTGATAACCGGTTGTGGAAGTTCCCGATCAAAAAATTGATAAAATAGGATCCCAACCAGACCCAATACCACTAATTTGAAAAAAATGCTCCAGCGCCGTGCTCGACGTTGCTCAGTAATATGTTCCAGTAAAACTTTTTGGATAGTTTGCTTCTCCCACTGGGGATTGGCTGGATTCGAGGATTTATCAAACATATCTTATGCTCCAATGTTAAACCGTGCTAAACAAGCCTGTAATTCAGGCTCCAAGGGCGCTTTGATGGAAAGGGGATCTTGATATCCCGGTAACCTTAAAATTAATTGTCGGGCGTGCAAAAATAAACGGTTTAATCCATTCTGTTTCATCACACGGTTAAACTCGGCTTCTCCATATTTAGGATCTCCAGCAATAGGATGGCCAACAGAGGCTGCATGCACTCGAATTTGATGGGTGCGTCCAGTCTTCGGCTTTGCTTCCATTAAAGTCGCGAGCGCTGTACTGCCCAAGATTTTAAATTCCGTAAGGGCTGATTGTCCCTCTGCACTCACCCGCACCATCCGCTCACCAGACTGTAAATGATTTTTCTGCAATGGCGCCAAAACCGCAGCTCCACCCTGCCACTGCCCTTTCACTAATGTCCAATAGATTTTTTCGACCATGCCATTTTGCAATTGTTCGTGGACGGCTCTTAAAATACTTCTCTTTTTGGCAATCATTAAACAACCTGAAGTATCCCTGTCTAAACGATGTACCAATTCTAAAGTTTTAGCGTTTTTTTTCAGATAACGAAGCGCTTCAATTACCCCAAAGCTCACGCCGCTGCCTCCATGTACAGCAATCCCTGCCGGTTTATTGAGAATAATCAATCCATCATCTTCAAATAAGATCTGATCTAATAAATGGTGGGCAGTTCTGTCATTCCAGGGTAATTCTAATAATGGCTTTGGTTTCTCCTGTCGAACCGGTGGTATTCTAAGTAAATCACCTACCACTAATCGATAATCCGGTTTAATTCGTCCTTGATTGACCCGAACTTCGCCCTTGCGAATAATACGATAGATACGGGTTTTGGGAACGCCCTTCAGATAAGTAAACAAAAAATTATCCAAACGTTGACCCTCGTACTCAGTTTGAACCACGAGTTTGTGAGCTTTTGGGGTGTTTTTAGTAGATAAACTAACCATATAAAATTGTACCACGTTCTTCGGATAAAGTTGAGACAGATTAGGTATATGATACACTTAAAAAAGTGTAGCTTCACCTATCTCGTTACGCTAGCATGCATCGCTATGATTTGGTAGTATAAGACTCCCATGACCCAATGGTCAGAATGGTGAAAAAGGTTTTTGGCATCACCGCGCACTTTCTTTACATTTAAGCGGGGTGAATAAATGATTTGGAATTCTCATGACAAAAAGAATGTTGATCAATGCAAAGCATGAAGAGCTGCGCGTTGCCCTAGTGGATGGTCAATGGCTTTATGATTTAGACATCGAAAGCGCTGGCCGGGAACAAAAAAAAGCGAATATTTACAAAGGCAAAATCACTCGGTGTGAACCGAGCTTAGAG
This sequence comes from Pseudomonadota bacterium, assembly GCA_021848375.1. Classification (GTDB taxonomy): domain Bacteria; phylum Pseudomonadota; class Gammaproteobacteria; order UBA6186; family Azoamicaceae; genus CADEGZ01. The sequence goes on from JAJZUR010000095.1 coordinate 3,025, forward strand.
GCAGTCTTTGTAGACTATGGCGCTGAACGCCACGGTTTCTTGCCTTTTCGCGAAATTTCTCGCGAATATCTTTCGGCAGCTGGGGTTGAGGAACTCAATCGAAATAATATTAAAGACGTCCTTAAAGAAGGCAAAGAAATCCTTATCCAAGTAGATAAGGAAGAACGGGGAACGAAAGGCGCAGCCTTGACCACCTTTATCAGTTTAGCTGGTTGCTATCTCGTCTTAATGCCCAATAACCCTCGCGCAGGCGGCATTTCCCGACGCATTGAGGGAGATGATCGCGCTGAATTACGAGAAGCCTTAAGTACCTTAACCCTTCCGGAAAGTATGGGTCTTATTATCCGAACAGCTGGAGTAGGTCGCAATATTGAAGAATTACAGTGGGACTTAAACGTCTTATTAAGTCAGTGGAACGCCATTCAGCAAGCCGTTGAAACGGGCATTGCCCCTTGTCTTATTTACCAAGAGAGCAATGTGGTGCTGCGCGCCATCCGCGATTATTTACGGCCTGAAATTGAAGAAGTGATCATCGATCACCCCGACATTTACAAAGATGTGTTAGAACATATTAAGATGGTTCGACCGGATTTCCAAAATCGAATCAAGCTTTATCAAGATCCGATCCCCCTCTTTAATCGCTATCAAATTGAGAGCCAAATCGAATCTGCGTTTCGTCGCTCAGTACAGTTACCTTCCGGCGGCGCGCTGGTAATTGATCATACGGAAGCCCTAGTTTCCATTGATATTAATTCCGCACGAGCAACAAAAGGTGGTGATATCGAAGAAACAGCCCTACACACGAATCTTGAAGCGGCCGATGAAGTGGCAAGGCAACTGCGATTACGAGATCTCGGCGGCCTCGTGGTGATTGATTTTATCGATATGATGTCCGTTCGCAATCAGCGAATGGTCGAAACCCGTTTAAAAGAAGCAGTCGCAACCGATCGGGCACGTATTCAAATTGGACGCATTTCTCGTTTTGGTTTGCTTGAAATGTCACGTCAACGATTAAGGCCGGTATTGGGTGAAGCAAGTCGTATCGCCTGCCCACGTTGCGAAGGTCAAGGCACCATCCGCAGTGTGGAAGCATTGGCACTTATCGTGTTGCGCGTAATTGAAGAAGAAGCAATTAAAGATAATACCGCTGAAGTGCGCGCTATCTTGCCGGTTGAAGTCGCTACTTATCTAATGAATGAAAAACGCACCTCGCTGATTAATATGGAAGCGCTGCACCGAATTCGGATCGTGATTATTCCCAACGCCCAATTAACTACACCCCATTATGTAGTAGAACGGATCCGTTCTGATGAAGTTCACAACCGTGTAGGTGAACCCGCGAGTTACACCCTAGGGAAAACAGAAACGCGCACGCATGAAACAACGCATGCTCCGATAAGACCCATTTCAAGTGAGCCTGCCGTTAAAGCGTTGGTGCCACCTACCCGTGCTCCTTTGCATAAAGCAGAATCGCACAATTTAATTAAACGATTATGGGGCAGTTTATTTGGGGGCGAATCAGCGATAGATAATGCATCCAAAGAGCCGCGCGCGCCATCGTCTGCAAGACAACCTCATCAAACAAGACAACACTCTCCACGGCGCAATGAAAATCCCCACCGCAAACAGGGGCAGAACCCGCAAAATAGAAGGCAGCAATCGCCACGTAAGCCAATGGGTGCCGAACAACAACGTTCACCGCAACAACCCTCTCATCGACCTCCTCGGCTGCATCATCAGAGCGCAGCGCCTGGATCAGAGATTATCTCTCCAGCTGCCCCTGCTGCTCCTGTACAAGAAAGACCAACACAAGGCGGCGGTGGTTTTAGACGCAGCGGTAATCGTCGCTTGCGTTCTCATGGTGGTAGGCCGCGCCGTCACAACGCTGATACGCATGCCACAGAAGGATCTATGCCAAACACCGCCGACATTCAGGACGTTCCTCATACTCCCGTCCCGGAACACCACCCCCACGAAGAATAAAACCTCCCGCCTAACCCTCCCCCTGCAAACGGGGGAGGGAGAAATTGTCTATACTAAACCATATTAGATCCTGGTTTTTATAGGCATATTATTGAAAGTGATACGGGGAATTAAACGCATCCATGAGTGAACTTGATTGGATCCCAAGAATTCTAATTATTGACGATAATCTTTCCGTACATGAAGATTTTCGAAAAACGCTGCAGCACGATGATTCAAATACCGAAGCAACTAAAAAAATTGATGAAATTAAAAATTTACTATTCCAAACCGAAAGTCCTGAAAAGGAAAACATTATCCTTCCAAAATATGAATTAGCCTTTGCTGCACAAGGTGAAGAAGGGTTAAGCCTGGTTAAAAGAGAAGCAGATCATCCTTTTTCTGTCGCATTTGTGGACATTAGAATGCCCCCCGGCTGGGATGGCATTGAAACGATTCGCCAAATTTGGAACATCGATCCAAACATACAAATGGTGATTTGTACGGCTTATTCGGATTATTCGTGGGATGATACCATCAAAAAACTGGGTGAATCTGACAATCTATTTATGGTTCTATGAAGAATAAAGTGGGTAATCAAATTTTAGCTTTCCACATAAAAAAT
>JAJZUR010000096.1 GCA_021848375.1 Pseudomonadota bacterium
GATCTAGCCTGAATACGTCGTTTATTAAATATATTTAACAAAGATGCCTCTAACTGCTCTGATTTATGCCATTGCAATAATGTTTCGATTTGAGTACTATTTTCACCATGTCTTGAAGCGACTTGATTGTATCCCTTGGCCTGAGATTTCTGCTCAAGCTTGATATTGTGCCAATACTCAAATAGATTTAATAACGCAGCTGCGCAGGCATCTTTATTACATGCTTCTAATTGCCATTTGCGAATTAAAATTAATCTCTCACTATCTGGATGAGAGATACAACTGGTTCGAGACATCGCGCTCCTCCGTGTGTCATACTGGTATGTAAATTTAAAATTTTATACCAGATATACGTATTTTGAATTACAATATACATAAAACGCGTATAAATTAAAAGGGCTTATTACGTTTATGGTGGAAATAAATAAGGGCGACCAAAAAGTGAATGCGGGACGGCGTATTAAAATGGCAAGAACGCTCGCAGGTCTAACAAGAAAAGATCTCGAAGATAAATACGGGATTAGCATGCACACCTTGCAATCATGGGAGTTGGGCAGAAACCCGCTGACTGATAAGGCTGCTTCAAAATTGGTGGAAATTTTTCACAGCACCGGAATTAATTGTTCGATGCAGTGGCTTCTTGAAGGTTTAGGCAAAACACCGGCTTTATCCGAATCAGAATTTACCCCCTACCCCCCACTAAGCCAGGATATTGCGCCTCTATTAGATAAAGAAAACCGTATTCAAAAAGAAATCGACTTTTTTAGAACTAATAATCCCAATGCCTTTGTCATCATGGTTTCAGATGACACCATGGAACCACGATATAGACAGGGTGATTTTGTTGGCGGAACTCAATACATCATTCCGCAACAAATCAACGAATGTGTTGGTCATGATTGCATCATAGAAACCAGCGAAGGCACTTTTTTCCGTCGCTTACTACAAAGAAAAAATGGATACGCATTAGTGTGCTTAAATCCTCAAACATCAACTGAAGAGCCGGTCATTTTCACAAAACATATTTTGGCTGCAACACCCATTATTTGGCATCGATGGAAGTTTAAAAAACCAGATTAAGGACTCACGATGAAAACTGCCCTCATAACAGGCGCGAACAGAGGTATAGGGCTGGAGTTTGTCCGGCAGCTTAAAGAAATAGGATATTATATTTTAGGCACCTGCCGTCATCCAGAAGCAGCTAGCGAACTCAACACACTAGCCGACGAAGTTTTTCAATTAGACGTAACCGATGATGATGACATCGCGGCCTTAAAACAAAAATTAAATAACAGACCAGTCGATTTACTCGTTAATAATGCCGGTATTAGTGGCGAACAAGGTGTAACCGTTGGCAATATCGACAGAGATAATTTTATTCATGTTTTCAATGTTAATTGCATCGGTGTTGTAAAATTAAGTGATGCACTACTACCTAACCTTCAAGCAAGCATTGATAAAAATATTTTAGTGATAAGCTCTCGAATGGGAAGTATTTCGGATAACGACAAAGGACGATCTTATGCATATCGAGCCAGTAAATCAGCTTTAAATTCTGCCATGCGCAGCTTTGCAATTGATGTGAAAGACAACGGTGTAAAGGTTATGCTCATTCATCCAGGCTGGGTAAAAACGGCGATGGGTGGAGTTGATGCGGTGGTTGATGTTCAAACCAGTGTTGCTGGGATGCTAACTCAGGCTGAGCAATACCTTTCTGAAAGTCATGCCGAAGCACTGCGTCGATTTGATGGGGATGTGATTGCATGGTAAAGCATCATTACCCCTGTCCACGAAACAAAAAAAGGCAGTGACTATGCAAGCCAAGTAATGAATAATTGAATCACTCCACCAATCAATAACAGATAGAAGCCAAATCGTTTGTTAAAGTAAAGTTGATTATCAATAAAAGCCTTTAGAGTTGGTTCAGGATTATAGTATTCATGTATTGCTCTCGTTATATTGCTGGGTGTGAGACCCGATTCATCGTATATTTTTTCTAGTTCTTTACTAAAATAATCTACATACTCAAATAACCCTGTAACCTCAAGCTGGATCAAGCCGGCTAATGAAAATAATATCGATAAAGAATTGCTTATTTTTCTGGTCGGATAAAATATTGCCAATATGCAAAAAATTGGTATTATTATAAAAATCATTATTTTTAGTATGAATCGCTCAAACCTTCTTATGGGCTTGTTCCTTTCTGCATATTTTGAAATATGACTATCCATTCGTCATTCCCTGTACGGACCAATTTATTTTTCTAACCGCATTCACTTTATGTTCCGGTGCCAAATGTGAATATCTTAACGTCATTTTAATATCAGAGTGCCCCAACAATTCTCGCACCGTATTGAGATCAACCCCTGCCATAACTAATTTACTGGCAAAATGGTGGCGCAGATCATGCCAACGAAACTGCGCGATCTGTGCTTTTTTTAAAACAGAAGACCAAGAACGTTTGATATTGTTAAATGGTTGGTTATTTTTACTGGGAAACACTAAACCTTCTTTGATCACACTTTTGTTATAGATACGCTGAATAATATGTTTAGCTTCGTCATTCAATGGAATATATCGAGAGCTACTATTTTTTGTGATGCCACCCGCTAAAATGAGTGAACCCTCTGATAAATTCACCATGCTCCATTCCAAGTGAAACAGCTCACCTTGACGTAAACCCGTGTTGATAGAAAGCAAGACCATGGGCATTAGATGATCACAAAAATCATCAACAGAAAATTCTGGGTAAAGAGGATACTCTCGATCCGCTCGCCATTGATTGGCGTTAATTCGTTCTTGTTTTAATTGATGCTCTCGTTCGATTAATGTTTGACGCAATCGTGTTTCTTCCTCTACTGATAAGTAGCGCACTTTAGGAGATCGATCGATTTTAGACAATTTTAAATTTTTTAAAGGGCTCTCTTGTATAAAACCCCACTCAACCGCTTTTGTCATCGCAGATTTTAGTGTACCAATATCTCGATTAAGCGTTGCGTTGGATATACCATCGTTGATACGTTTGCTGCGCCACTGCTCAATAATCGCAGGGGTAATTTCTGTAAGTGGTTTTGAAAATAGTTTACTGAAGCAATGAATCAGGGAGGCAATCGTTTTATTACCCCTTTTATGATGAGCCATAACCCAGGGGTTGAACTCATTTTCAATAAAGTCTTGTAGTGTTTTTGGGGCATTGACTACTTTTTTAGCTTTAGGATCCATGCCTTTATTAAAATCATTTAATATTTCAACTGCTTTTTCTCGCGCTTGAGCAGGAGTAATTACTCCAACCGTACCAATATTTATCTTACCGCCTCTTTTATATTGGCAGACATAGCGCATTGTACCGGAGGGAAATACCCTAAGAAAAAAACCTTTTAAATCAGCATCATGTATCTCATATTCCTTTTCTTCTGGAACTAGTTTTTTTACAAGGGTATTATTAATTTTGGATTTCATTATCTACTTTCTTAACTAAAAATTTATATTCCATTCTTTTGATTAAACTCTACTTCAAAAGCACTAATTGTTTTTAATATTATTAGCCAATCAGGAATGGTTCCAAAAAACATATCTTTCATTAAACTAAAATCCTTTTCTAAACTTTCTAAAATATGTGATGGTGGCACTAGCTTTAAACTCCCTTTTTGAGCCGTCTTATAATTAGCCCAAGCAGAAGCAAAATAAATGCTTTTATGAATTGCAACACGGTCTAACAGCTCACTATCTTTAATAGCATCCGCTTTAGTCTCTGAATTTAAAAGGCAATAAAAGTCATAATAATGTCTGGAAATTCGTGGTGGTAGCTTTTTGTCATGAGGTAAATGTGCATATTGGTGAAGAATAGTGGCTTTTTCCCAAAAGGTGCGCTTTGCCTCTAAAACTTTAACCAAGACATCCAGTTCATCAATTTTCTCTTTAAGTACGCTCTTTACATAGCTTTGGATCTTATGCTGGCTCACCGGCCAATGTTCAGCACGTGCGCCTAATTCAATTTTTACTGAAGGACGAATATATGCATCTTCTTTTATTGTACTGGGATATTTAAATTGCAGTGTTTGACCATCAGGATCTTCCATATCTATTTCCAACTGCCAAGCATCAGATGTACCTAACTTTTCAGATATCGCTTTACTAAGAATTATAACAAGCTTGTTTTGAACATAATCAGAGCAAGCGACGGCTAGATCACTTAGCATTGCTCTCTGCTTTTTTTTAGATGGCGCGTTTTCGGGATCATTGAACTTATCAAATCCAAAAAACTCTTTCTCAATGGATAGATCGACATCCTCAGAAAACCGCTGAATGACGCCATAAACCTTAGATAACGAAGTTCCACCTTTGAACGTTATATGGTCTTTTAATTCAGAAAGAGAAAACAGCCTTTCCAATATCCATACAACCCAGAAATCTTTTTCAATGATTTGAAAAGAAATCTTTAATTCAGCCGCTGTTGCATCAAAATATGCTTCACGCTCTGTTATAGAAAGCAGATGCAACTGAGTCATCCTAGATCTCCCATGATATTAACTATAAGGCTACGAATCCATTGAGGTGCGTATTTTAAATCCTTTATAAGCTCGTCTTGGCTAATTCCGAAAAGAAATTTTCGCGCTCTAGCTTCTGCAACATTATCAATATGTTCCTTTCCTAAGTTTTTAAATGCTTGGATTACAAGACCAACTTTAGTGCCAGATGCATACATATTTTTTTCTGTTGTAGTCCTAAACCAGATTTCTTGGTTTCCTATTATAATTTTTTTCGATGGCCCATTAGTTAGAAACACAATACGCCCAGGCACTTGCTCTGACAAACCAATTAGATTGGCGGCATAGGCTCCCGTTGGTTGAACTTGTATTCCATTTTTTTCTGCAATTGCCTTGGCAACCTCCTCTGCTTTAGGCGGCAAAAGACCTAATACATGATGTTCACGAGGATAATCATATAAACCTTGGGCTAGGCGCCGAATCATTTTCGCCTTTTGAAGACGTGACAAGGCACTTCGCACACCAGTATCACTATCTAAATCAAGAAAATGTTTTGGGGTAAAACACCATCCCCTGCCATGCTCAATGATTCTATTTTTTATAGCTGCTACAATGGATTCACTCATTATTTTCATCCTTACTTTGCCACAAAATATACTAACTTTTTGTGGCAAAATATAGCAAGTAAATCTGCGACAAGTGTCGCAGATTTAAAGGAACGTGATACTCTCTGTGTTTTTTAGGAAATTATTACTATCTTTCAAATAAGATTTAAATAGTATACCCTTTTTCTACTAGGGTGCATATAGGGTGCAAATTAATTGCGTTTGATTGTAAGGCAATGCATTTCCATGTAATGAAAAATTATAAAAACCCTTTATTTATAAGGATATGAAATGCATAATGATACATAGAGATACATCAAGACTTTTATTAAATCCCCCTCCTAAGGGGCAGGTCGCAAGTTCGAATCTTGCCTGGGACACCAATGAAATCAATAAGTTACAATAAAATCCTTGGTTACTAGGGCGTGTTGACAATTGCTACCCCCCCCGCCTACGTAT
>JAJZUR010000097.1 GCA_021848375.1 Pseudomonadota bacterium
TAGCTAGTTAGTTGGTGTTTCCCGCATCCACTGCTCCAATAAAAGCGCTGCTGCCTCTGCGTGCATTTTATTTCGGTCTTCACGGGTTTTGGCGTAATTACCGGCGGCATTTCTGCGATCCAATGCTTCCCAGGAACTTAAGCGCTCATCGACTTCAAAGACAGGCAGTTTAAAGTGCATGTATAAGCGGTTCATAAAACGTTTGGCAGCAAAACTCATCAGTTGTTTTGCATCATCCATTTGCAAAGGCATGCCAACAATGAGAGCGGTTGGTTTCCATTTTTCAATCAAAGAACCAATTTCAGTCCATGTTGGGATCCCGTCCTTGGCTTTTAAGGTTATTAGGGGCGAGGCGGTATGCGTGATAGATTGGCCGACGGCAACGCCAATATGTTTCATGCCAAAGTCAAATCCTAATAGGGTTTTATACGCAATATTGTTGGGATCAGGCATGTCCAATATCACTCGAGAGTCGATCAACATCGACACCCATTAAAGCAGCCGCAGCACGCCATCGATGTTCAATAGCCATGTGAAATAAGATATCAAAATCGGCGGGCCCATATAGCCACGCGTTTTGTGCTAATTCATTTTCCAACTGCTGAGCTTCCCAATTAGCATAACCGAGCGCAACTAAGGTGTGTGTTGGTCCTTCATTGTTTGAAATGGCTTGTAAAATGTCTGGGGAGGTGGTGAGTGATATGGTATCGCTGATGATTAAGGTGGATTCCCATTTAGAATCGTTTCCATGTAACACAAATCCGCGTTCTTTTTGACTGGGTCCGCCATTAAAAACAAAGCGGCTCGCAATTTCTGGGTAAGCAGTGCGGATCTCCATTTGTTCCAGGAGATCGCCTAAGCGGATCTGTAATATCGGTTGGTTAATAATAATCCCAATGGCGCCTTTTTCAGAGTGCTCGCAAATATACGTTACGGAGCGAAAAAAATGCGGATCCATGAGCGAGGGCATCGCAATTAAGAAATGATTTTTTAACGAGGTAAAGACGGTATTTTCACTCATTTTGTTTTCACTCATTTAACTTATCGATAATACAGTCAACCACGTGCTCCGTGATATGGTTATTTGCAATCTGATCGTCTGTTTTCCAGCCTGGGCTTGTGACGTTAATTTCAGTTAAGTAATCGCCAATGACATCAATGCCAACCAAGGTAAGCCCTTTTTCTCGCAAAGTTGGGCCAATTTGGGCGCAGATCCATCGATCTCGTTCAGTTAAATCTTGGCTGATCGTTTGCCCACCGGCAGCTAGATTCCCGCGAAAATCCGGCGCAGTGGGCGTCCTTGAATGCGCGTGAGGATTAGGTTCTCCATCGATTAACATAATGCGTTTGTCTCCTTCAGATATTTCCGGAATAAAGCGCTGCGCCATCATGTATTGTGTTCCTTGATCCGTCAGTAATTCGATCAAAACATTTCTATTCGGATCATCTACGGTACATTTAAAGATACGTTCTCCGCCCATGCCATTTAAAGGCTTTAAGATGACACATTCCTGTTCTTCCATAAAGCTGATTAATGCTGTTTTGTTTGCGCTAACGAGGGTCGGCGGCATACATTGCGGAAACCAGGTTGCAAACAGCTTTTCATTGGCATCCCGTAAACTCTGTGGCTTATTGATAATTAAAGTGCCGTTGGACTCTGCATGTTCAAGGATCTGAGTGGCGTATAAATAAAGAGGATCAAAAGGGGGATTTTTACGGATCAAGATTACATCAAATTGATCAAGCGGTCTCTCGGTTGGTTTACTAAGTGAATACCAGTTCGTATTTTGCTGCGTCTGATTTGAAATTCGTAATGATTGACAGTGCGCCCACGCAATTCCGTATTGTAGATAAAGATGAGGAAATTCAAGGTAAAAGAGCTCAAAACCACGTTGTTCAGCCTCCGTTAAAACGGCAATGGTTGAGTCCTTTTCTGGAAGAAGGGTGTGGATGGGATCCATCACAACACCCAGCGCGGGTCGATCCAACATTCATGTTCCTCTTCATTAGCTATACTTTTGATAGTATCTCAAAATCCAGTAAAGGGAAGTCAAAGACATGGGTCCTTTTGAGACTTTGCTTGACATAGAACGGAATTGTAAAACCTTTGCGGTCAATATTCCACGTCAAATTGTAACAGAACGAAATTGGCTTGGCATCGGTTTTAAAGCCTCCAATTTTAATTTTATTTGTCCAATGCAGAATGTCTCAGAGATTTTGCGCTGGCCGGCGATTACGCCTATTCCTTCTGCGCAGCCTTGGTTTAGAGGCACCGCGAATTTACGGGGTCGATTATTACCCATAACCGATTTAGAAGGATTTGTGACCGGTAGGCCGCATTTAGAGAAGGACTTTAGCCGAGTATTGGTGATATCCTTTGAAAATGCTTTTTATGGATTTGCGGTATCACAAGTGTTAGGGATTGAGCGTTTTTTTGGAGAAGAATTGAAGCCTGCAGAAAGTCTTACGGCACTTAATACCTATTTGCCTTATGTACAAGGAGGGTTTGAGCGCGAGCATCATCCTTGGATTATTTTAAATTTTGGATCCATCATTGAAACACCGGAATTTTATCACATCCTCTCTTTTAAAACAGAGGCGGCATAAGGTGCATTCAATATTATGAGTCAAGGGAACGAAACTGACGAACTGTTGAAGATATTTTTAGAAGAGGCGAAAGATCTTTTAAACGCCCTTGCGTCTACCATACAAACTTGGTCTCTTGATCTGAATAATAAAAGTGCATTTGCTGATCTCAAGCGCGATTTGCATACGCTAAAAGGCGGAGCCAGAATGGTTGGTCAATCGGCATTAGCAACGCTTGCCCATGAACTGGAATCTTTATGTGAGGCGCTCATTTCTGGCGTCATGTCTGCCGATAGAAATGCTTATGATTTAGTGTGTGCCGGTCAAGATCGGATGAACTTAATTATTGAAGCGCTCGCCAAAAAGGAAACGCCGCCAACGGTACAAGATTTGATCGATCAATTTAAGCAAAAAGAAACGCCTGCGCTGGCAGTGGCCTCGGTTACAGTACCTGTCGCTGCACCTGCTGCACCTGCTGCACCTGCTGCACCTGCTGCACCTGCTGCACCTGCTCCTGCACCGCCAGCACCAGCTATTAAAGAAAATCCATCCAATGAATTTATGCGGGTGAAAGCCAATCTACTTGAAAAATTAAATAATTTATCGATTGAAAACAATATCATTCGCGTGAACTTAGGACATTTTATTGATAATTTGAATACAAACTTAAATGAAATGGTGCGATTAATTAAATCATTGCAAGAGAAATTCAGGAATGTGCCAAAAGAGGCTAATTTGCAGGTTATTTCTGAAATAATGGGATTATCAAATCTCTGTAAAAACATGATGCAACTGCAATCAAATACGGAATCTTTATTGTCGCAGCAGTCTAGAATTGAACTAGAATTACAAGATCGCCTGGTAGATACCCGTATGGTGCCTTTTAATAGCGTTGTGCCGCGTTTGAGTCGCATCACGCGCCAGGTGTCGGCAGAATTACAGAAGAAGGTTGATTTTTCTATCTCGGAGGCGGAGGGAGAAATTGATCGGAATTTACTCGATCACCTCGTTCCTTCCTTGGAACATCTGTTAAGAAATGCGTTGGATCATGGGATCGAGGCGCCTGCTTCGCGTCTGCAAGCCAAAAAAACGGAAGTCGGCAAAATCAATTTACGCTTTTTTAGAATGGGAAATGAAGCTTGTATTGAAATCATGGATGATGGAGCGGGTATCGATCCAGAGGCTATTCGCAAGAAGGCGGTTAAATTGGGGTTAATCACCGAAGATGCCAATTTATCCGAAGAAAATCTAGTGCGCTTTATTTTAGAGCCAGGATTTTCCACGCGCGAATCGGTGAGTGAGATTTCCGGGCGTGGTGTTGGCATGGATGTGGTGAATACGGTTGTCAAAGGCCTTGGCGGTAATCTTTCTATCGAATCTGTTCGGGGGGTTGGCACTAAATTTGTGGTGAGGCTGCCTTTTACGACGTCCGTCAACCGAGCGCTCCTCGTAAGGATCCAAGGGCAAATTTTTGGGATCCTCCTTTCTAATGTAGATAGCATCGTGTTGCTGAATGCCAAACAAGTACAGGATACCTTCAATAAAGAGATGCCGGTCATTGAACACAATAATAAGGAATATCAGCTAAAATATTTAGGAGGGGCTTTAGGGATCCAGGATAAGCCCGTATTGACCAATGTTACGGAAAATCTGCCGGTCTTATTGTTTAATTTTTCTGACTATAATGCAGCACTCCTGGTGGATTCACTTGCAGGCAGTCAAGAAATCATTGTTCAAAGTTTGGGTCCGCAATTTAAGTTGATGGATATATTTAGTGGTGGAACTTTATTAGCAGATGGCAGTGTCATTATTGTGTTAGATGTGTATTCAATTACCTCGAGGGCGCTTAAAACCATGAGTGAAAGAAGTGAAACCGAACAGGTTGTGAAAAAACAACCCATTGTCTTGGTGGTGGATGATTCGGTTACCGTTCGCACGGTAACCAAGAATTTTCTGGAGCGCCATAAATTTACGGTCGTTACGGCAAAAGATGGCTTTGATGCTATCGGAAAAATGGAAGAATTAAAGCCCGATCTCATTTTATTAGACGTTGAAATGCCACGAATGGATGGCTTCCAATTTGCTGAAAAAATTCGAGAGATGTCAGATTATAAAGAGATCCCCATTATTATGATTACCTTTACTTCGGGGGAAGAACAAAGGGCGCGCGCGCAAAAATTGGGAATAGAAAAATTCATGAGCAAACCCTATCAGGAAACCAATTTGTTAGAAACAATGGAAAAGTTATTGGAAAAGAAAATATGACCGATACGGTACCTTGTTTAATGTTATCCTTACAAGACAAAACTCTACTAGTTCCATCAGAGGCTGTAGCAGAAATTATTCCATTTGAAGAACCAAAATCTATCGAAGAATCTCCAGATTGGTTGCTTGGCGTTTTATCTTGGCGTGGCATTAATATTCCATTAGGATACTTGGAAAAAATGGAATCCTATTTGACTTGGAGTAGAGGGGAAATAAAGCACATTGAAGATAAGCATAAGTTTTTCATTGCGGTCATTAACCGGATCTATAAAATTGATACTCAAGATCAAAAAACCAATCAATATCCATTTTTTTCAATTGTTTTAAAGAATATTCCAAAATTGTTTCGCATTACCAAGGATGGTATCAAAGTGGTGAATAAAGCCAAAGAAGGGGATCCCCGATATTTAATGGAAATTAAAATCCAAAATGATCGTGCGTTTATTCCTGATCTGAACGCACTTTGGAAGATGATCGATTCTCTCCCACCGCGTTTACAATGGTTTCGGCAGATTGTCTTATAGGATACAAGGAGGTATCGAATGAAAAAAATATCTAGGAAATTTTTTTCTTTCATCAGAGATTTTGTTAGAATTTTATTAATTATCTTAATATTTTTTACTATCTATAATTTTTGGT